>QIMB01000345.1 GCA_003233615.1 Nitrospirota bacterium | reverse complement strand
TAGAGTCATGACCTTCCTTATGAGGGGGTCCTTCTCAAGGAGACTGTAAAGGAAAAGAAGATAATGGTGAAGGGGTGGGGAGAAAATTAGGCCAAGAAACTAAAAATTCACGCGAAAAGACAAGGCCCCTACATGCAGGGTGGTATCCCATTCCCCGTTTAAGAGGGGTTGTCTATTGTTGCTGATCCCGCGTGTTTGATACAGCAAGATCTGATAGGCGAGATCAAGTCCCATGGCCTTGGCCCCGAAGCTGCCGCAAGGGAGAATACCTAAAAACTTCCCTGGTGCGTGGCACAGAAATCCAAGCCCGGCTGATAAGGCGCTATAATCGGAATGGGCTTTCAGAATAGACGTATCCTGCTCGTAGCGAGACATCCCATTTTGGCAGGAGAGCAGGGGAGAGAGCTTTAAATTCGGTTCCCACCATCAGGATCCAGGCATCTCCGTAGTTGCGGGGATTGGGAATCACTGCACCATTGGAGAGTTGCAAATCCAGATCTTCAAAGTCGGTCCAATCTGCATACTCGACATCAATTTCAATTTTCCATTCATGTCGGGCGTTTCGAATAGGCCATCCTGCTATCGCCCAGGTGTAGACATCAGGGAGTTCAATGGTGGTTGAAGCATCTGCGACCTTGCTCCCATTGGCCAGAAACTCGCCATCTATGTCAAGGTCTGCACCGTTGCGATACACAAATGCCAGGTTCAGAAGAGGTTTCTCCTCAGCATTCCGTAACGGGGTCCATAAGACGCTGGCATTGAAGCCCAGGGCTGTATCTGTGCCATTGGCCTCCAGGTCAAACCCTGGCGCAGGGCTTTGCTGTAGTTCCGCCTGGCCCTCTCCCAGGAAACTGGCAAACGTATAAATGTCCAAACCCCCTCCTATGGAGATATACTCATTCAGCTTGTAAGCCAGCGTCGGTTTAATATCAATGAGAGGAAGTGCGGCTTTTGTGCTAATGGGTGCAATGAGGCTATCTTCCGGGTATTCCACCTGAAGGGCAAAGGGCGACGTGACACCGATACCCACTGTCCAATTGGGAAGGTTCTTCAGTCCTAACGCTGGTAAGTGAGCGGTCAGAAAAATGGTGCTAGGAGGAGGATTGGCGATGGTTCCACCCAGATCGCCATCCACCTTTCCCCCAGAGGAACTTTTAAACTCAATATTTCCACCGATTAACAACGTGCCGGCCGAGAATTGGATGCCTTTCAACTGGGTCATGCCGGCTGGGTTATAATGCAAAGCTGAAGGATCATCAGCTTGAGCAGAGAAGGCAGCACCCTGCCCGGTGGCCGCTGCGCCATGATCCAGGATTCGAAATCCTTCGGCCGAAACGTGTTGAGGATGAGAGATAAGACTGGAAAGACTTATACAGAACCAGAGAAAACCCAAACGGATAGAAAACTTCGTCACATCTCCTCCTTGAGAGCAGTGATAGAGGGGGAGTAGCAGCGAGAGTCTACGAAAAGTGGTCAAAGATAGCAATGTTGATCAACAAAGATCAACGAGTGACAATAGGGAAAGATTGGGTAAGGAGGCTACCATTGGGTTAATCGTTGTCACATTTATTGGGTGAGTTTTTGATGTATGGTACAGCGTACCTTGACAATAATCGAAAAGGAAGTGTTGTTGAAAGGAGAGAGCATGCGGATCAAAAAATTGCTGCACACGCGAATGCGGGTGAGTGACATGGAACAGACGCTCGCCTTTTATCGGGAAATTTTAGGGCTGGAAGTGGTGGAGCAAAAGGTTTCTCCCAGAGGATCCCACCTGGCATTTTTGGCTGTCCCTAACAGTGAAGAACTCATTGAGCTATGCAGCTTTCCGACGAGTGGGCCCGTTTCTGTGCAGGAAGATCTGGTCCACTTGGCTTTTGAAGTGGATGATTTGGACCACGCCATTCAAGAATTACAATCCAAAGGGATCCCGATCACGGATGGGCCAACGCAGTCTTCGTCCGGCAGTCGGTTTCTGTTTATCGATGCACCTGATGGGTATGAAATTGAGTTGATTCAACGGCCCCCAGGCGTGGCTATCGTCTAATCCCCTGGCAGGTTGTTTGTATGAGTCATGCATCTTCCACATTGTCTGATCGTCAGATGCCGAATTCTGAGCTGCTGAAGAATCATGTGGAAGGGAAGCTGGATCATCTTCCGAAGCAGCCAGGCGTGTATCTGTTTAAAGATCATGTGGATGACATTATCTATATTGGTAAGGCGGCGGTATTAGCCGATCGTGTTCGATCATATTTTCAAAAAGGCGCCGATCTGAGCCCAAAGATTCGCGCGTTGGTCGCTCATGCCGTTGATCTGGAAACGATTATTACCAAATCCGAGCTTGAAGCCTTAATCCTCGAAAGCAATCTCATTAAACGCCATCGTCCTCGCTTTAATGTCGTGCTGCGGGATGACAAGCACTACCCCTATCTTCGACTGCCGATTCACGATGATTTTCCTCGACTCTCAATTGTGCGGCGTGTCAAAAACGACAAAGCCTTGTATTTCGGCCCCTATGTGCCGACAGGGGCGATGCGGGAAACCTTAAAAGTCATCCGCAAGGTCTTCCCCTTAGCTACCTGCAAAATCGAGATTGACGGTCTGGCTGATCGGGCGTGTTTGGAATTCGAGATTAAACGCTGCATGGCACCGTGTACAGGTAATCAAACGAAAGAGGACTATCATCGGATCGTGCGCCAGGTTCGGTGGTTCCTGGAAGGACGTGATCAGGAATTATTAACGTCACTTCGAGATGACATGCATGCGTTGGCCGAGCGAGAAGCGTTTGAAGACGCCGCTCGTGTGCGGGATCGCATTGTGAAAATTGAACGGATGTTGGAGAAGCAACGGGTGACACAAATAAGCCCGGTCGATCAGGATGTCTTGGGATTGGCGCGGGCAGGGATTGCGGCTGATGTGCAATTGTTGTTTGTGCGAGGCGGCCTGTTGATAGGGCGCCGGGATTTTTTCTGGGCCGATGCCGGAGGGGTGTCGGATGAAGAACTTGTTCGTGCCACGCTCGAGCAGTTTTACAACAAAGCCATATTCCCGCCAAAGGAACTTCTGTTACCTGTCATGATCGAAGATCACAAGTTGATGAGGCAGTGGTTGTCGGAGAAAAAAGGGGAGTCCGTTCGGGTCGTTGTCCCGGAGCGAGGGACCAAACATCAGTTGCAACAATTGGCGCAAGAAAATGCCATTGTCGCGTTGAATGAACATCTTCGCCTTCAAAATGAATCACGAGAGGCTATCCAGGAGTTACAGCAGTTATTGGGATTGTCCATGCAGCCACATCGCATCGAATGCTTTGATATTTCCAATACCATGGGCGCGCAATCCGTGGCGTCGATGGTCGTGTGGGAAAATGGCCGCATGAAAAAAAGTGATTATCGCCGATTTCGAATCAAAACCGTGGAAGGCGCCAATGATTTTGCCAGCATGCACGAAGTGGTGAAACGCCGGTATGGAGGCACATTGGCCACGAAATCCGGAAAAGTCTTGCCTTTCCCTGACCTTATTGTCATTGACGGAGGAATCGGACAATTAGGTGCGGCCATGGAGGCCATGACTGATCTAGGACTGTCACAGGTCGCTGTATGTGGATTAGCCAAAGCTAAAGGTGAAAAAGACGAACGTATGTATCTTCCTGGTCACAAGTCTCCCATTGTGTTGCCCCTCAAATCCCCCGGAAGCCGTCTTGTGCAAACGATTCGAGATGAGGCCCACCGTTTTGCCATTACCTATCATCGCAAACTGCGTGCTGAAGCGCTCATTCCAGTCGTTTCTTCCAGGTAGGCCAAGTAATTCTTACCTTTTCTTTTTCCCTTTCAAAACGTCTCTGTTCCATAAACGTGTGCTGTCGTAGATGACTGGCTGGAGGTTTAAGCTTGAGCGGAGGCGGATGTTTCCGGTTACGGTAAGAAATTCGTCTTGCTCTCAAGTGAGAGCTTTGCCGATAGACCAACCCAGCATCATTGCCAATGATACATAGAAAAGAAGGGCAATCCACCAAACCACCCATCCCAAATCAAACCTCCGCTCGCATTTGACCAATCAAAATACAAACCAAATGGCAAAGTGATTGATAGAATAGTGAAGATTGCTGATCCATAATATGGACCTGGAGAAAAGTCCGATTTGTAAATGATGGATTTGGCACCCAAGAAACGAAAATGGAGCGCCAGGTATTACCCACAATAGTATCCAAACTCCAGTCATCATCATGAAAATTATTGGCAGTAGCAACGCAATACAAAACATGAGGACGTAGAAAGTGGAATATAATGTGATAAATCTGAACATTTAATGACTCTTATAGCCTCTTTCTTGACCAAGAATTTCTCAAGGTCTAGAGGAATATCACCGATGGTGTCTACAACAATAACATGATTGGGTAAGGAAGAATTTATGCAATGTCCGCGCTGCCAGGGAACGATGATTGTTGATCACTTTGTGGATATGGCTACAAGTGGTGAGATTTGGATGCCCGGGTGGCGGTGCCTCATGTGTGGTGAAATTATTGATCCCATTATTGAGAGCCATCGCCGGCAGCAGGAAGACCATCAAGAAATTGTGAGTGCTATTTCCGGATCGACTGCCCGGCCTCCCTCACCGATTGCGGTGAACCGTCGTACAGTATCGCGACGCCAGTCTTCTTAAGTTTCCCCCCTTCCTTAATTGGTCCACGATCCAAACAGCTTTCTTAGGGCGGTCGTACGAGGGGTTTTGCTTGTCGGGTCGGTTCCTCTATGCTAAATTCTTTCTCGTGTATGTACGTGAAGGATTCGTGTGGACGAATCACTGTTTTCTCTCTCCCCTAATGTGATAATCGACAGAGTGGTCATTCCCTAACAATCCTATAAGGCATCATTCATGGCACAGACATATGATCATCAAGCTATAGAGGCGAAATGGCAGGCTTCTTGGGAAGAGGCTGGTCTTTTCAAGATCAAAGAAGATTCCACCACACCAAAATATTATTGTTTAGAGATGTTTCCGTATCCATCAGGGCGGATTCACATGGGACATGTGCGGGTGTATGCCATTGGCGATGTGATTGCCCGTTACAAAACGATGCGCGGCTTTCATGTATTGCATCCCATGGGATGGGATGCCTTTGGTTTGCCTGCTGAAAATGCTGCCATTGAGAAGGGCGTTCACCCAAAAATCTGGACGCAAGAAAATGTTGCATACATGAAAAAGCAATTGCGGCGGATGGGCTTGTCATACGATTGGGATCGTGAACTCAATACCTCCCAACCCGACTATTACCGATGGAATCAGTGGATTTTTCTCAAGATGGTGAAACAGGGGTTGGCCTATCGAAAACGGTCTGCTGTCAATTGGTGTCCTTCATGCGAAACTGTGTTGGCGAATGAACAAGTTTTAGCACGAGAAGGAAAAGATGGTGGAGTGTGTTGGCGGTGTGAGTCTGTGGTCTTTCAAAAAGAATTAGAGCAGTGGTTTTTTCGAATTACCCAATATGCCCAAGAGTTGTTGGACGGATGCGATCAGCTCACCAGTTGGCCTGCGCCTGTGCTGGCGATGCAGCGGCATTGGATTGGTCGGAGTCAGGGGGTGGAAATTGATTTCCCTCTTGCCGACACACGGAAAGATGTGACGGCTATCCGCATTTTTACCACACGACCAGACACGATTCACGGCGCGACATTTATGAGTCTTGCTCCGGAATCTCCGCTGGTGGAACAGCTCATTGAGGGTCTGGACGAAGCGGATGCCGTTCGAACATTTGTCGAGCGCGTCTCCCGATTGGATAAAGCAACTCGCACGGCTGCGGACCGGGAGAAAGAAGGAGTTTTTACCGGTGCCTATGCGATCAATCCGTTCACGCAGGAGCAGATCCCGATATGGGTCGCGAATTTTGTGTTGTATGAATATGGCACCGGGGCGATTATGGCCGTTCCGGCCCATGACCAGCGTGATTTTGAATTTGCCAAACAATATGACATTCCAATTCGGCTTGTCATTCAAAATCCAGATGGAACACTTGTGCCTGATGCGTTAGATGCGGCCTATGAAGAACACGTCCAGGCGGGTGTATTGGTGAACTCGGGCAGCTTTTCAGGTTTAGCTGTTCCGGATGGCAAACAGGCGATTGGTGAACATGTTGAGAAGCAAGGATGGGGCACATGTACCATCAATTTTCGGTTACGTGATTGGGGCATTTCCCGTCAACGGTATTGGGGCACCCCCATTCCGATGTTGTATTGCGAGAAATGTGGCCTTGTTCCCGTCCCGGAAAACCAATTGCCGGTTCTGTTACCTGAGGATGTGCCGTTTACTGGAAAAGGCGAGTCGCCGCTGAAAGAATCCCCTTCGTTTTCCAAAGCCACATGTCCGACCTGTGGCGGAACGGCTCGCCGTGAATCTGATACCATGGACACCTTCGTAGATTCCTCGTGGTATTTTCTCCGTTACTGCTCTCCTCAAGACACCAATCAACCGGTGAATCCGCAAGCGGCACAACATTGGATGGCTGTGGATCAATATGTCGGCGGCATTGAACATGCCGTCTTACATTTGCTCTATGCACGATTTTTCACCAAAGTCTTGCGGGACTTGGGTCTGACGACAGTTGATGAGCCCTTTGTGCATGTACTCACGCAGGGGATGGTGACAAAAGAAACCTATTGGTGTGAGGAGCACCGATGGGTCCTACCGTCAGACACCACAACAGAACATGGGCAACGTCTCTGTGGGCACTGTGGAAAGGCGATTGTCACGGGGCGAACGGAGAAAATGTCCAAGTCGAAAAAGAACATCGCTTCGCCGGATGAATTGTGTGATCGATATGGCGCCGACACCGCACGCGTGTTTTCCTTATTTGCTGCGCCTCCGGAAAAAGATCTGGAATGGAGTGATACGGGCGTTGAAGGTTGTTACCGGTTTCTCAATCGTGTGTGGCGTTTGGTGCATGAACAGCTTCCCGTGATTGGGAACGTGAATGAGTCAGTTGAGTCGAAACAATCAGAGCTGCTGACAGAATTGCAGCGAGCAACACACCATACGATTCAACGAGTCACTGGAGATCTCGATCGAGACTTTCAATTTAACACGGCTATTGCCGCGCTCATGGAGTATGTCAACCAACTCTATAAATTGATGAAAGATTACCCGGCCAACACGTTATTGGCAGACGAACGTGCTGGCTGGCAGTCGGCTTTGGACACGTTGCTACTTCTGTTAGCCCCTTTTGCCCCTCATCTTGCGGAAGAACTGTGGGAAACGATGGGACATACGTCCAGTATTGCTCGACAGTCGTGGCCGGTCTTTAACCCCGAATATGTGGTGACCACAGAGTGGACGATTCCGATTCAGGTGAATGGCAAACTGCGGAGTAAAATATGTGTGCCTGCAGGTTCAACGAAAGATCAAGTGATAGCCGCAGCACAGAGTGATGCCAAAATCATGGAATGGGTGCAGGGCAAGACTCTGCGCAAAGTGATTTATGTTGAACCTAAATTGGTGAATTTTGTTATTTAAATTCTGGCGTCTCCATCAGTCTGATGAAGATGTGGATACGGTGGCCAAGAGGTATGGTGTTGCCATCATCATGCTGTTGGGTCTAGTCGGATGCGGGTATCAATTTACGGTCGAAGGACCGGGACCAGTCATTGGTGGTGGCCGTGTTGCAGAAGGGCCGCCTGTTCGTTTAGCGTTACATACCCTAAAAAACAAGACCTTTGAACCGAACTTAGAATTCAAATATACACGCTACCTTCGGCAAGCGTTGCAATCAGTTGGCAGTGCCACCATTGTTGAGGATGATATCTCAGCAGACTTTATTTTAGACGGCGCCATCGTTTCAGTGGCACTTCCTTCCGTGGCCTTCTCTCAAACGCAAACGCAAGAAAGTCGCGTGACAGTGAAAGTCGGTGTGACGGTGAGGCATCGAAAAACAGGGAAAGTCCGTTGGACTCACACGAGTAGAAATTCGGCGGAATTTTTTGTGGGAGCTTCTTCCAGTACAGGCGAAGCATCAGGTGGGTTGCAATTTAACCGAGTCCTGCAAGATCGTGCGTTAGAACAAGCCGGACAAGGCGCGGCAGCAGATCTGGCAGATCAGTTCTTGTCGGCCCGTGATCAAGGAAAGTTTGGCGTTGAACCGAAGAAAGTTTCTCCTGTCATTAGTTTAGACGCCGATACCACTCTTTCCCCTTCTCAGAATTCGAAATCATTCTCGTCACCCACGATCATGGCCGAGTAACATACGCTCTTTTCGTGTCTATTTTTTGAAAGACATTGTTCCATGAATGTTCAGGATTTGCAGCGTCACACCAAGCAGGACGGGCTGGCACCGCTCTATTTGATTCTTGGAGAAGAAGCCTATTTTCGTGATCAGGCACTGGATGTGTTACGACAGGCTCACTTCGAGGGAGATAGTCGTGATGCAGCAGATGGATCGCCGTCTGATGAAGTATCTGATGCGTTTCAATCCGATGTCGTGTATGGCGATGAAACACATGCGGCTGAAATTCTTGGGCTTGCTGAAGAAGTTTCATTGTTTTCTTTGCGTCGACGGCTATTTGTGAAATGGGCTGACAAATTGTCCGCTCGTGATGGGGAGTTACTCATTCCCTATATTCAACAACCGAATGACACGACAACCGTGGTTTTGTCCGCAGCGAAATTAGATGGGCGAACCAAGTGGGTACAAGCCTTGAAGAAAAATGCGGTAGTTGTGGCTTGTGCATCGTTGGCTGAGAATCAGCGTGCAGGATGGGTGACTCAGCACGCCCGAGGATTAGGATTATCATTAGAAGCACAGGCGTTGGAGATGTTAAAGGAACAGGCCAATGAAGGGCTCTATGCCGTCATGCGTGAATTAGAAAAATTGGAAGCCTATATGCCAGAAGGCCAGCTGGTGAAGGTAGAGGATGTTGAACTGGTTCGAGGAAAACCTCCGGGGATTTCAGTCTTTGATTGGTCTGAAGCTGTCTCGCGGGGAGATCATGGGCGTGCATTGGACATTGTGGCCAAAAATTTGGAGACCGGTGAAGCGCCGTTACGGATGTTGGGTGCATTTTTGTGGCAAATGCGCCGTATCTGGAAAGCCAGTGGGCTGTTGCTGGAAGGCAAGGATCACGGACAAGCGGCTCGGCAGGCAGGCATTCCCCCCTTTCGTGCGCGGGAATTCATGCAACAAGTACAGCAATGGCAGGAGCCTAGTTTTCGTCACGCATGGGCGGTGTTTGCCCAGGCTGACTCAGCCCTCAAGGGTGGGCGAGCCTTGCAACCAAAGTTGATTTTAGATGATCTGGTCATACAGCTATGTATAGGCAAACAGCGGCACGCTGTCCAATCAACATAGTCAGGAATTTCAACAATAGGTATGCGGAAGAAGCGGGAGAACACAAAAACTTCAGCGTTTACGCAGCGTTCACGCGTGTAGTAAGGCGAGAGATCCAACGCGAAGCGGTATTGTGATGGAGTGTTCCTTTGGTCACGGCCTTGTGCAGTTCTGAGGTGGCGTCTCGTAACGAACTTTTGGCGACATCGGCATTATTTTCTTGAATGGCGCCATCGACTTTCTTCATGAAAGTCTTGACTCGCCGTAAGATAGATTTATTACGTTCTTGCCGTGTTAACGTTTGTCGAGCGGCTTTAATTGCTGATTGATGTCGATTAGCCATGAAACCCTCCAATAAGTATTGATACTACTTCTTACCACAGCTTTTCAATTTCGGTCAACTGACGATCAAGCTAAAGCTGACGGGTGGTGAAGTCGCGCAGGGGTTTTCCCCCTGTCAAGGATCCAGCATGACACATCTGTGTGCCTTGCCTCACGCAGGCGCTTATATGCTTGCGGGCCTTCGATCCCTCTGATAAAATTTGCTCTCTTCTTCATACGATTATGTGTTTTGTGGTGGGTGTAGCTCAGCTGGTTAGAGCGCCGGATTGTGGTTCCGGAGGTCGCGGGTTCGAAACCCGTCACTCACCCCACTCTTCCATAGTGTTCCTTCTCCGTTTTTTGAAACATTCTCGATCACGGGCCAGGCCCACGCTTTGGTGGTAGCCGGCTCAATCCTAACACCTGAAATTCAACCTAGAAGAGGCAGTTGAGCGCGAAAAATCTGTGTAGGGTAATTGCGTGAATGGGAATGTTGAAAAAAGCCGCTAGCGTCGTTCTCGCCCTGTTGCCGTGCTCACGTACTGAGCGTACGCTCCGCGCGTCAAAACGGCTGCGGCCTTGCTGGACGGACCCTTCGAAAAGGCTCAGGGCATGTTTTTTTGACCAGTCCCTTGGCTCTTGCCGTCGATGGCATCTCAGGCATGTATGAGCTTCTGGAAGTGTGAATATTCAACAGGCCCTGAATAAGGAATTCAGCGAACGTGTGGTCACCTTGTCGGTGATGGGAGAATTCTAGAATTTCCTAGGTGCGTGATGTGCTGATGCAGACTGTTGTGATCCAACTGCAGTTTCTCGGTTCAAGAGTGAGAGCTACCAGAGTCAGTGTGATGGGGACGAGGCGCGGAGGAGCCGCGCACAGTATTGATTATCGGACATGGTTGCTCTGACAAGCTTGCCAATTGTTTGGCGCGGTTAATGAGTTTGTCGAGTTCCCTGACGGCTAATGCAATCCGCTTGATCGGATCTCGTGTGATCGTAGGTGTGTGGTTGCCGGGAAGTGTTGGAGTCGGTGTTTTCATATGGAGAACCTCAATCGCGCCCTTTATTGGGAATGTTGAAAAAACCGCCAGCAGCGTTCTCGCCCTGTTGTCGTGCTCATGTACTGAGAGCACGCTTCGCGCGTCAAAAAGACTGTGGCTTTTCCTTCGACAAGGCTCAGGACAGGACGAACTATTTTGAACATTCTCTTGGGGCTACTGACCCCAATCGCACATCGGGCATTTGCTGGCTATGAGAGTGATAACATTCAACAGCCCTTTATTATAAACAATGTGGGGGAAAAGATCATTGGATTCTTCTTGGCATTTATGCGACATTCCTGCGTGTTGTTATCCAAATCTGGGGATGTGCAGTTCTCACACGATGTGAAAATTTTCAACTGCGATGTGTATGAAGGATGGAGTGATCTGGTCGACACATGATGATCAGTCAAAGGAAAACAATGATGACGGTATTAACAAAGAAACAGCTGATGGTATGGGTCATGAGCCTACTTTTTTCCGTCCTATTCGGGGGGCTTGCCTTGAGTGAAGATCTCAATGCGCGTACTCGAGTGACAAAGGGTACACTGGAATTTGGGTTGTTGGGTGGTTTTTGGAAAGGGAATAATCTGTTCCAGAACGCTCCCTCCACAAACCGCGAGGCCATCTATATTTTGCCGCAGTTAGGACTTGTCTTAACCGATGAACTTGGCAGCGGGATGCTGGCGGGGAATGTAGAGGGGCTCATTGAGCCTGTGGCTGCGCATTACTATGAACCCTTTAGTGCCTCACTCTTTGGTGGTTCTTTGGTGCTGAAGTACAATTTTTTGTCGTTTGGACGATGGATGCCGTTTTGGGATGCAGGTGCAGGTATGTCGTGGACGGATTTAGCTCCGCGTATTCCCGAGCAAAGCACACAGTTTAATTTTATTTTGCAAACTGGGCCAGGTGTGTCGTATTTCGTGTCAGAAAACTTGGCGATTACGGCGGGCTTTCGGTTTCATCACATTTCCAATGCCAATATAGGTGATCGGAATACCGGGCTGAATGCCTGGTTGTTGAACCTAGGGTTCTCCTTCTTTTCACCGTAACTCCCAATCTATTTGATACCTGGGACTAGCCATTATTTTGCCAGAGAGTTTTTGGCCAGCATCAGCGCACTGGGTTTGGGCTAATTGGTTGGCGTTGGATATTCAACTGATCCTAACCCCTCCGTCATTCTCGACATTTTTCATCGAGAATCCATCGTAATTTTTCCACTTTTCAAAAGAGTTGATTGGTTGAACGCATGGCTCGTGGTTCACGTATGGTGTGTAACCAATTTTTGATGATGCCGGGTTTCGGCCAAAGTAGCCAAAGCCATGTTGGCCGTGCTGTGGCCCTTCGGGTTCCCTGGGCGGTTCGCCGACACCAGCGGCGCGCAAACTCGCTACACTCACACACTGCGCGTCTTGTTATCCGGTGTCGGCTGCACTGCTCGGCCAGACGACAAGGCCGGGGAGTCGGCGGAAACAAGGAGTTTTAAATTTTGGCGAGCGAACTCGCAAGGCTCAGACAAAGTCTGTTGGTGATGAGGGCGTCAGACCCTTGAGCCGGGCGGTAGTCGTAGGATAGTGGAAAGAGGAGAGGGGTTTGAAAAAAATATTTGAACAGTTACAGGGCACATCGTCTGCGACAAAACAGCCGGGATCCTTATGGAGCCCGGCTGTTTCATATCTGGGATAAAGTCCTGTTGAATGCAGTTTAGGCCTTTGCCGGGTGCTTGCGGTAGCGCCAGGCGGCGAGGCCGGCTAAGCCGGAGCCCGAAGAGGAAGATCGTCCCTGGTTCAGGGACGGGCGCTGCGTCCGCTGCCTCATATTGAACTTGAACCTGTGCGAGATCAAGACCACCTAAAAAACTGGTAGGAATGTTGTTCACGAACGTGGAGTACTCAAAGAGAAAATTCAAGTTCCCATCGGCAACTAATCCACTCAAGGTCGCCAAGGGAATGCTCGCCGTTCCAGTGAGAAT
>QIMB01000333.1 GCA_003233615.1 Nitrospirota bacterium | reverse complement strand
ACGCGCCTGGGCTATTGCCGCTGTCTGCCCCATCGCCGCCAATACCTCAGCTCGACGCAAGTACCACTCCGTTTTGACTGAGGCTGCAGTTAATTCTTCATCAATGAGAGCTAAGGCATTGGGGTAGTGGCCTTGCGCAATCTCAACGCGAATGAGCTCTCGCCGGAGAACGCTGGCGTGCCTCAGGTGGCTCAGCCCTTCGCGATACCCCGCAGCAGCAGCATCGAGTCGCGCCAGCTCTTCCTGTAGGTGCCCACGTTTGATATAGAGCTCAACCGTGGGATAGAACTGGAGGGCTTCAGCATAGTCTACAAGGGCCAAGTCAGCGCGACCAGTGCGCGCATACAGATGCGCCCGTTCAACTAAAGCCATTACGCGGGAAGCCCCGGCTTCGCCCTGTAGGTGTTGATTCAGGGCAGATTCGGCCTCATGATTGCGCCCAAGGGCCAGAAGGGTACGACAACGTTCAAGGCCTATTCGACGGTTAGCAGGAGCCAACAGCCAGGCCTGCTCTAAATCTCTCAAAGAGTCCGTGAATTTTTCGTTGAACCGGTATAGCTGACCTCTTCGTAGGAGGAGGTCGGCATTATCTGGCTGTGCAACTAGCTCCTGAGTGATTTCCGCAATCTCTGGATCCACATCGGAATGGGCAGTGACCATCCCAACGATGACCATTGGACACGTTACCAGAACAAAAGAGAACATAATCAGAGATCTACAAAGACAAAGAGATGTCGCCGAATTGACCCCAAGCACCCATCGGAGACGACGAGTCTTTTCAACTTTATTGATATCTTGTATCATTCGTCTCATCGTCATGTAAAAATTTCCTCCTTAACCACACCTAAAAGAAATCCTAGTTGGGCACCAATAGTTCTTCAATGATAAACCATTGTATTTGAGCTTCCATTCTTCTCTTTGCTTCGTTTAAAATATGTTTTTTTCAGCCTCGCATTTACTTGCAAAAAAGTCAATCCACATGCACTCAACAAGAAAATAACATGAGATAACTAAACGAAACATACGCTCCAACCACGCAGGCGTCACATACGTTCAAATTTTCAGTGTGCTTGTGACATCTCACATCGTCTTGTTTATATCTAAATATTTTTGGCATTGTTAATTTGGGATATATAACAGCTCGTCATTCCATTTCGCCATCAAGAGCATGACGGAATGCCTCAGCATGGATTCGCTCCTGCATACCGGCCTTACTCTAGCTATCGCTATATCTTGTGGGTAGTCTGATAACTGAGCATTTCACAAAACACTACAATAGTGTGGGCACTAGAGTAAAGACGGTATGCAGGGATTCGCTTGTGCTGTCACATTTCGTTTTCCGACGAAAGCGGACCAGAAGATGGCGGAACACGCTATCATCGCCTTCGACCGTGAAGGTTTTAGCTTTCGACTGGATGTGTTTCTTCGGTGGCACAACGTGCTCATAGGGTTCCCAATAGTCCGTCATGACTTGGGCAATCCGCGGGCTCTGAATCTTGTCCCACAATTGCTCCCCAGTTACGACCCCTCGGGTGCCAGTGACAGCATGGAGAACGCGTTTGCTAAGTCGATCAACAGCAATCCAAACCCAGCCGTAGTTTTTGTACGCCCCACATAGCTCTGCAGTTCATCGAGTTCGACGATCTGAGCAGCTGGACGCTTGATCGACTCCAGGTTTTCCCCAAACGTTTTCACCCACTGAAACACCGCCACATGACTAAATCCCAAGATTCGCCCAATGGACCGAAAGCCCAAGCCTTCCAAGTAGAGGCTCAACGCCAAGCGGCGCTGGTCGGGAATCGCCGTATCGGATTTATGCGAAATGGTAAAACAATACTGCCACGTTTTGCACTTGTAGCGTTGGCGGCCTATCTTGATTCCACTTTTGACTGTGTCCGCACTGGCACACCGAGGACAATTCAACACCGTCGCCTCCACAAAAAAATGTTAGGCGAGAAGCTTTGCGTATATATCCTAAATTAGCAATGCCAAATAATAAATATCTTCAATGTGTTCCGTAAATGAGCTATGCATATGATCAAAGGCTATAATTATTCATTCGAATAACTATAATACAAGCGGAGACAGGACAGAATCACGAAGGTTAGATCCATGCTTATCCGGTAGCCTACTACCTATAGTGGGTTGGCCGTAGATAAATGAGAGTAATCATTCTACCTATAGCGGTATGATGTGCAGACCGGATAAGCATGGTTAGATCTAATAATTACTTTTGCATACACAGACATTATAGAACATGACAGTGAACGATCTCATTGACGAAATGGGCCTGTTGAATATGAACACTTCACCCATAATCACCCGAGAGTCCATCGACTTCAAAAGCCAAGAGCTTGTTCAAAAAGTCCGTCCAGCAAGTCCGCAGCATTTTTGAGACGCGGAGCTTACTCCCAGTACGTGAGCACAGGAAAAAGACGAGAACGTCACTAGCAGTTTTTTTTAACATTCCCGTAATACAAATCCTCTCGTTCATTGACCCGTAAAGTTCTCGGTCACACTCTCCAGAAGGAGGATATGGTTGCAATTTTCAATTCGAAAAAAGGCATACTGCCGCCACAAACGGATAACCCGCTTTGTCGTCCTACGATAACTCATCATCTACACGGCCACGACCAAATGCTAACTAAAGCCCTTACACTGCAATGCAGCTTCGGTTAACTACTATACGTCCTTGATATGCAACCACTCGCAAAAGGAGTGCGACACGCTCCAATCCATTAAGCTCTTGCTCAAAAATTGCTTCAAAGCCACGGAGAGGACCCTCAGTAATATGGACCACTTGTCCTGGCTTGAGAGAGGAAGGAGGCGGGAGAACGACTAAGCCATTTTCATACCTTGCCTTAATTGAGTGGATGACTTCCTCGCCCACTACCGCTGGAACAGCCCCAAACTTCACGACTCCAACAACTCCATGAGCATAAGTGACTTTCCTAAATTCCGCTGAAATATCTACTCTGACAAAAAGGTATCCCGGAAATAATGGACACTTTCTATCCATCTGCTTCTTGCATCTATGCGCTGTAGTAGACCTAAAACTCGGATTAAATACCTCAACCCCTAAGCGCTGCAAGTTCATATCAGCCATACATTCTTGCCTGGCTTTGGTTTGAATGAGATACCAATTTATGCTCATTTTCTTGGTTTATCTTTTTCCCATGTCTATATAGATGACATCAGAGATGAATTTATCAGATCAGTCTTGTTGATCTACCTTATCATTCATTAAGCGTAAATCAGTGGATTTACGGCTTTTGCTGATAAGGGCTTATCGGTTAGAAGGATAAAAAATATGAGCAAAAAATAAAAGAAACGATCTTCGTGAGTATAGAATGAGTACAAAAAGGAAAACTAATCACAGGCACGAACGTGCTTGTGCATACAAGAGGTGGCAGTGCATTCTTGAATTTGTTCTTTTTAACAATCTTCGCTGTACACTCCTCTTTCTTTTCTGAAGGTCGCAATGTTGAAGTTTCCCAAAGATTCAAGTGCAAACCGAGTCATAATGTGGTGGCGATTAAACATCGAAAGTGCAACAAGTACACGGAGAGCCACTACCATATTATTATATGGCTCCAATACATCCGATACTTCTAAGACTAACCAGCCCTGCGTGGCGGAGGCCTGTACCTTGGTAGCCTAGGCTTTGAATCGATTAACGAAACTTGTAGTTCAATCACGTCGCGTTTAGTTTATATGAAGTCACGCTCCTGAAAAAGAGACCGCCCAGATCAAGCACCCCTCCACCAAGATCGTCGAATTCTGAATAGCTATGTGAGGCAAACAGCTATTGCTAGATTTGGATTACTGTTGATCGACATAGAAAAGGTATCACCCACGCTCATGTGTGCACACGAGGAAAGACCTGGACTGGCAAACAATTTGGGACACTAACAAGCATCAAGTAATTGAACAGCTCATGACGAATTATTGAGAGTCCTGTGTGCCGTCATCCAATTCAACATGGTACATGCGCGAGTGGAGAATACAGTAGATAATATACTTACGCCCCACATTAATCTAAAAAAGAGCCTGGGCTGAAACACTTATTGTATTACTATAAAATTCAAACTGACTTTCAGTTGAAGCTCTTTTCGCAAAAGAATACATCAATCTGAAACCGAGCCATTGGACGGTACGATACGCTAGCCCGACACTCCAGCGAAACCGATGATCACGTCTACTTCCCTCAAAATTACTATTTATGTATAGAAAATCCCCGATCAATCCTAAACGATTCGTAAACTGCTGATTCCCTCGTAGAGAAACCCCTGTTTGGACAAACGTCGAGGTGTCAAAAACGGCTGCCTGTCGAATTGTTCGAAAAAGCCTCAGATTGATGCTGCGTTGAGTGGTAGGTCTCCAAATAATATTTCCACGTAAAATAAAACGTTTCTGCTGTTTCCCTCCAAGGGTTAACCCTGCGCTTCGTAACTGAGTGCCTTCGTCAGAAGGATCATCTATAAATTCTCCAGGATTGAGAGGATCAGGGATTTGAGGTCCTTGCTCTATCGGAGCGCGTTTGAAATTTAGAATCGTGTACCCTACCCTCACTTCTCCCGATAGTTGTCTAGTTGGTGCTAATTCAATTCCTGTGAACACTCCATATGAAAAGCTATCGAGCTGTTTATTTTCATCAAAATCATTATTGCTTATGCTTACGCCTAATAAAGCGGAAGTCGTTTGAGTCATATTAAGAAATCCTGTTAAATCTATCCGGGCATTTCTCCTATCGCGCCGAGAGTCTTGCCCGTTGTTTTTAAAATGCAGACGCGTATAGCGTGTGCGGAGCCGAATCCGACCACGCGAACTGCTCAAAATAGCCTGACCCAAAAAATTTGTTGCACGCCACTTAGTAATATCGTTGTCCTGAATATCTAAATCTGACCCTCTCGGGTCGAACCCCTCAATATGCCCTCCTTGAAAACGTATTCTGAGCCCACCTGGAAAATTGAAGCGCACTTGTCCAACACCATGTTGAGCAAAAACATTATTTTGAGTAAATTTTCCATAGAGAAATTGAGCAGCACGGTAATCAAGAAGAAACGAATGCCGCCCCCCGAAGGGAAGGTTCGCCTGAATGCCAGGGGCTACCGTCGTAAGCACATCAAATTGTCTTTGAGTATTAGTCCTGAATGCATTGTCTGTAAATATTTCAGCCACTCCTAAAAACGGGTGGAGCTGAACCCGACCAACTTTCAAACCTTCCCCAGGAAGAAATTCTCGGAAAATCGGTCGGCGCAGGGGATTGTGGCTACCCGTAAAAGAGAAAATCCCTGTGTCCGAAAATGCTTGAGCCCATACATGTAAGGGAAGAACTATCTCACAACAAACAAAAAATATGAGGGCCAGACCGTGGCAGCGTTTCAATAGAGTGCCTTGTGTGATGAGTGAGGGAGAGCTTTGGATAGCGGGGGGAATAAACAAATTCTTGAAAACAGAACAATCCAACCCATTAATCTTGAACGAAGGATTCTTCAGTTGCAGTCCATTTGATTTGCTTCTCAATTGTCAGGACAAAGAATAGGGATAGTCATTCTATTCCGCTAAGGATTATGCCACCTGGCTCCATCCGCAGACGAATCATCACCTTGATGGGTGATTTTGACGATGTCTCCATCCTTCACGGCAGCATCCAAAGTTGAAATCTTTTGATTAATGGTAAACATGAGTTGATGCGACTCCAGAAAGGGCATAATCACTTGAAAGTGATCTGGTTGATCGTCCAATAATTGGCGAAGAGAAACCGATTGCTCTAAAGAAATTTCCACTTCAGGATCTTCCACTGCTTCCCTCAACGCATGCCCAAACATGAATACTTTTACCATTGTCCTTCTCTCATTCCTCACCACCCCCTAAAGCTTCATTACGTGTTGTAGACATAGCACAATTGTATAAGAAAAGTGAGGTGAGCAACAAACTGAAAGAAAAGATGGCACCTAGCGGTTACGCGGAAAGATCCGCGACACGTGATTCTTTCTGACTGTTTTCTGCGTCAAAGGGAAGTTCTAATGAGAGTGATTCAGAGGCACCTAACTCTTTCAGTTCTTTTAACGGTGGAAGATCTCGAAGATCTCGAAGCCCGAAACGCTGCAAAAATTGTTTGCCGGTTCCATATAACATAGGCCGCCCTGGAACGTCTTGTCGCCCGACGATTCGAATGAGTTTTTGGTCCAATAGGGTACGCAACACACCGGATGTTTCCACACCTCGAATCTTTTCGATCTCCCCGCGAGTAATCGGTTGCTTATAACCGACAATGGCTAACGACTCTAAGGCCGAGCGCGAAAGTTTCGTTGAGGTTTTGGCTTTAGACAGGCGCTTAATGGCGTCGCACTGTTCCGGTCGAGTCGCCATCACAAACCCACCCGCCACTTCTGTTATGTGCAAACCTCGCCCAACCTGATCATATTCTGCTTGAAGCATGTGCATCGTTGTTTTCAGGGTCGATTTGGGAACCCCCTCAAGCACAGACCCTAGTTTCTCCATCGTAAGCGGATCATGGGAAACAAACAGCAACGCTTCAAATGTGGCTTTGATATCTTCCAAATCCCAAGAAGTGTCTTGACTAGCTTCATCCGCCCGTGCAGACACGTCGACGCCGTCCCCATTCACGCCAACTTCAAGGGAATCTTGGCTGTGAGACAATTCCACGTCGACGACCTCTGAGCAGACATGTCCGTTCGTTTCTGCATGTGTCATCATCATTCCTCCCTCTGTGGACTCAGCGGGTTCACCCCAGGACACGATAGACCCTCATTTCTACAAACCTTCTGGCACAATAGAACCAGTAGCGTCGGCTTCATCAGCAGGCACAAATCGCCGGGTCACATGAATCGGACCAAACCATTCCACCTGAAATAATCGAACCAAATTCATACGCACAAGTTCCAATAATCCTAAAAAAGTCGCAATAATTAACGGACGAGACCATTCGTGTTCAAACAATTCCTCAAATGGGATGGTGGCTTCCGTTTCCAATCGTTCCATCACCACTTGAATACGTTCTTCAACCGTCCAATTTTCTCTTGAGACTTCGACATACGTATCGGACGGGGCTCGATCAAGCACGCCCTGAAGCGCACTCAGCAAATCAAATATTTGTAAATCTTCCGTCAAGACATCTTCTTCTTCCTCAGACGGCTTCGGCACTGGAAGTGGTTCACGAGTAAATGAATCCTGCCAGAGACGCTCTCGAGCCACTAAGCTCCCCGCTGCGTCCTTAAAACGTTCATACTCGATAAGCTGGCGAACCAATTCGCTCCGCGGATCAACCACCTCTTCATCCTCAGGATCAAGCGTCACCTCTTTCGGTAACAATGTGCGAGATTTCATATACAGGAGGGTTGAGGCCATCACCAGAAATTCTCCGGCTAAGGACAGATTCAACGTCTTCATGAACGAGAGATATTCCAAATACTGGCGGGCAATCAGCGCAATCGGAATATCGTAGATATTGATCTTTTGTTTTCGAATCAGATGAAGCAGGAGATCCATGGGCCCGGTAAAAGCCTCAAGCTTTACTTCGTACGCCTGATCATCATCGCAATCTGAAACATCGAGGAAATCAAGGGAAGGAGCAGAATCCAATCACAAGCCTTTCTGCAAAAACTACGACAGGGGAGTATAAATCTTGTATACCATGTTTTGTGGGAAGCTGCAATACCCTATCAAAATATAGTGGTTTACTCTGAAATGCCACGTGCATACCTCTTCGATATCCACAGGTACAAACCTACCAAAATGACCAACGCACCAAAGAGAAGCCATAGCGTTTGTTGATTGAGCCTCCGCCCGGCAATTGGCACATCGACAGAAATATTACTCGCCGCAAATTCAGGTTGGACGGCAAACTCTGCCTCTGAAAAATCATGATCTCCAAGAAATCTGGAGTTGGAAAAATCGACTACACTTTGAAAGTGCGCCTGTCGGAAAGAGACCTGCTGTGTAAACTCGCTAAATCGAAAATAGATCTCTCTCTTGACCGTCACACCGGAAAAATCTACGGGACCATGAAACACTGATCCGGAAAACCCCGTTCCACTGTCAAATGTCGCATTGGAAAAATTGGCGGTTTGCTGAAATTCGACTTCTAAAAATTCCGCCACTCCTTGAAACGCGACCTCGGCAAACGTCACTGGCGCTCGAAACACCGCCTTATGAAACCGAGAATGGGTTCCAAAATTGGTATGAGAAAAATCTACGGCTTCTTCAAATTGCGCCCCGATAAAAAATCCCTCATGTTCCACATTCACGTTCGAAAACACGAATGACTTGGCAAAGATTATTTTCGAAAAGTCCACCGACTCTAAAAATGTCGTCCCAGTCACTAAGACCTCTCCTAAAATGACGAGCGGATCATTGACTAAGTTCGTTGCAAAGACTTTTTCAAATTGACTATCACGAATGGTGATTGCCCCAGCAATGACCCGAACCGAATCTCGTTTTTCTTGGTGAAACCGCGCTGTAATGTGGGCAGGAATATGAGGTTTGTCAGCAATAGACTGTAATGGCAATTGATCCAACAACACATCGTCGACCACGAGTACCCCCTGAAGATCAAGATTCTTCCCGTCTTTCAACGCTTCAAGGACATCAGCCCCCTTGATAGCCCATTCACGTTGATCCGCAGAAAAACAGAGGCCCTCAAGATGAACCCATAGAGTATCGACTGCATGCGCAGGTGGCTCAAGAACACGGCATGCCCAAGCGTTGGAAGCTACACCACTAATCAGGATGAACAGCAGCACACAGAGCACGAGAAGAAATTTGCATGGGTCTCTGTGTTCGTTCACCATACCGCATCCAATTTCCATTTAGTGATCAACCGATCAAGACAAGCAGGATAGAAAAAATGGACGAGAGGAAAGTGAGAGCAAGCCTCCGGCAAATAAGGCTTACGAAGTCGAGGAACTCAGGTCAGGCATGAGGCGCACATAGAAAAAGCATCACACTTATGCAGGAGGGGCCGCTTCCACCGAGGGAGCCCCGTTTCCTTCAACAGGCTTTGCTGCAGATACCTCAGAGGACTTGGGCGTCTCCTCTTCAGATGTTTTTGGGGCATCGGGTTCAGCTGGCGCAGGAATGATTGCTTCCGGAGGTTTGGAAATATCCTTGAAGGCAAGATAAAAATCCTGGTGGTCATATTCGGGCGTGGCCAGGTTCTGTTCCACCTCTTGAAGGGTTTTGGGTGGAGGAACGACCACCTTATCCCCTTCTTGCCAATTCGCTGGCGTCGCACAGGCAAAGCGTTGCGTTGTTTGCAATGCCGTGACCAACCGAAGAATTTCGTCGACATTTCGTCCAGCATTCAAAGGATAATAGACCAAGGCTCGAATGATACGCTTAGGATCAATGATAAACACCGCACGCACGGTAGCCGTAGAACTCGCATTGGGATGGATCATTCCATAGCGCTTCGCGATCTTCATATCAGAATCCGCAATTATTGGAAAAGTAATCTCCACATTCATCTTTTCTTGAATATTGCGTACCCACGCCAAATGCGCATGAATGCTCTCAACGCTGAGTCCGAGGAGCTTTACCTTCTGCTGAGTAAAAAGTTCGTGTAGACGGGCAAACGCGATCAATTCCGTCGTACACACCGGCGTAAAGTCTGCGGGATGTGAAAACAACACAACCCAATCCTGCTCTTGCCACACACTAAAATTAAATTCAGTGTGTTGCGTGGTCACAGCCGAAAAGTCTGGCGCATGGTCTCCAATGCGCGGCAACCCGTATTCTTCCGACATGCAATCTCCTTCTATTCAGTGGCACAAGAACGTACAGCGTCTGCTCTCTTTGTAGCAGGAACGCCCCTCACCAGACAAGAACAGCCTCAGCGATGTATGTTGGCATCACAGAGAGCCGGGTCAAAACCATGAGCGGTTTCAACAGAGGCTCTTGATCAATTAAATATTCTTACCACGACCGCGGGGGTTCATCTTCATCAACGACGCCATTCCCCTCGGTCTCTCTGATAAACTTTCCGGGGTCCAACTCTTCAGCTAAGTCTTCAGTTAAGTCCAAATCCTCATCGGACTCGTCGGCCAAATCTTCCGCGAAATCATCATCCGCGAAATCATCATCGAGATCATCCACTTTCAAATCATCAGAATCATCATTCAGATCAGAGGTTAAAGACTCGAGAGTGATATCTCCATCACGCTCTATTTCAATATCCAATTCGGCATCAATGTCATCAGGCAACACAGATTTTGTTGGTTCACCAGCCTGAGAGGAAGTGGGTGCTGCTTTGTCTGGAGAAATTTTCTGAACGGGCGAATCCATGCTTCCCGCCTTGGATGCATCTTTTTTCTTGGCTTTCCCGCCAACAGGTTTCTTGGAAAAAACCTCGATTGTTGTCACCTGACCCACCGACTTTTTAGTCTTTGCCACGGCCTTTGCTGCCATGGGGGTTATCACAGCCTTCACAACTTTCGAATGTCCACTCCCTCCCGTCGTTATTTCCATGGGTGAACGCGTAGCTTTAGGAGTCTTCATTTTATTGATTGTTGTTGATTTTTTAGAGACCGGCTTCGTCTTTTTGGCACTCGTCGTTGATTTGGTCGTCTTCGTTGCGTTGGTCAATGTCTTCGCTTTCCCTTTCACTGCCTTTTTAGGTGTAGTTTTTTTCCGTACGGAAGCTTTCGTCGCTCCCTTGGATTTCGGTGTAGATTTGGCAACAACCCTAGCCTTCTTCGGTTTGGGATTGGCCTTCGTGGACACTATTTTTTTCGCTTTGACGAGTTTTTTTGACACAATCTTGGATTTCGTCGGCACCTTCTTCTTGGACTTAGGTTGGGGCTTGGCCTTTGACTTGGGCTTAGCCTTAGCAGCCATGTGTCATCCTCCTGAAAATATGATCGACAACCGATCCGTGGATCACGGATCGCCTCCTGAATTTCCCATCTACCATGGAGAAGGCCTTGCAATCAACACAATAATGATAAAAAAACACATTATTGTCGTTGATGCCGTCTTCCAGAGTGCATGACCACTGCTAAAATGATATCCGGCTATGGAGATTATCACGACACACCTGGAAGCAGACTTTGACAGCGTCGCTTCCATGGTGGCGGCCCGCACACTGTATCCCAAGGCCCATTTGGTGCTACCAGGTGGCGCGCAGTCTCGTAAGCGAGCCTATGTGACTCTCCATCCACTTCCTTTGACTGCAGTCGCCAAGCTATCCCTAGCAGATATTTCTCGAATCATTCTGGTAGATGCCAGCCAGCAGGATCGCGTAGGTCGTATAGAAAAAGCGCTTAAAAATCAATCGATTTCTATCCACATATGAGTCCACCACCTGCTGGAACCAACCAACCCGCTTGGCAAACGTGCAGAATTCCTCAAACGAAAATCCGTAGGGTCTACTAATAGCTTAATCGTCGAAGCACTTCAAGAATAATCGCTCAGTTGCTCATCGGAGGAAGCCACGGTCTTTGCCATTGCCCTGTACGATGAAACCGGCCATGATCGTGCGGACAGGGACCTCCCTAAAGGCCCAGCGTATCGCCGCATCTTAGATGCAATCTTCAACGCAAAACTCGACGGAATGGTGTCCACGGAAAAAGATGAATACCGACTGGCTACAACACGTATTGAGCAAAAGACTCCTTCAAGAAGATCGAAACAAACATAAAGTCAGCGTCGCGCTTCACCCTACCTCATGACCCTCACGCCATCCCATTCCACTCAACCCACTCGCATTCGTTGGAGAATCCTCGGCCTTCTCCTCCTCATCAGCATCATCACCTACATTGATCGGGTCAACATCTCCGTCACCGCCCGGCACATGATGCCAGCCTTGGGCATTTCCGACATTCAAATGGGATGGATTTTTTCCGCATTTGTCTTTGGGTATGCACTCTTTCAAGTGCCTGGAGGATGGATGGGCGATCGATGGGGACCCCGCCGCGTCCTCACGTGTGCGGTGATTTGGTGGTCAATCTTCACTGCTCTCACCGCCATTGCCCCCACCCTCCCGCTCGTAAATATGATCGGCATCATGGGCTCACTCATGGTCGTGCGATTTCTCATTGGCATTGGTGAAGCTGCTGCGTTGCCCAACTTCAATCGTGCCATCGCGAATTGGCATCCACCCCAAGAACGCGGCTTAGGCATCGGCATCACCATTGGCGGCATCGGGATTGGCTCAGCTCTCACACCCCCGGTCACCGCCTGGATCATGGTGAACTATGGCTGGCAAACAGCCTTTTATGCCGCAGGACTGCTTGGCATTGCCATCGCCCTCTTGTGGTATTGGTATGCCAGAGACTTCCCCTGCCAACATACCCACGTCAACGAAGCCGAAGCCGCCATCATTGAAGGAAAATCTCTGAAAATCCCAATATCCCCTCTCCCCTCGAGGGGAGAGGGCCAGGGTGAGGGGGAAAATCACCAATCAGATACCGTCCCCTGGAAATCCATCCTCCGCACCCCGACCGTCTGGTGGCTCACCCTGAGTTACACATGTTTGGGATACGTCGCCTATGTCTACATGTCCTGGTTCTATTTATATCTCGTGAATGTTAGAGGATTCGCGATCCTGCAAGGAGCCTTCTTCGCTTCTGGTCCGTTCATTGCCATGACCATATTTTGTCCACTTGGCGGATGGGTCACCGACCGCCTGGCAGAACAATACGGCATCAATTGGGGCCGAGCCATCGTCGGTGGAACAGGAATGATCTTCGCCGCATTTTTCATCATCATCGGCGCAAATATCGAAGCCGCTTATCCCGCCATCTTCTTTCTTTCCTTAGGCGCGGGGTGGCTCTATTTCACCGTCGGCCCGTTTTGGTCGTCCGCGACAGATCTCTCAAAAGCTCATGCAGGCACCTTGTCAGGCATCATGAACACTGGAGCCAATTTAGGCGGCACAATTTCTCCGATCCTCACACCCTGGATCGCCGACATCTTCGGCTGGCCTGTCGCCCTCGGCTTGGCTGCATGTATTGCACTACTTGGTGGATTATGTTGGTTGATGATTCGGCCAGGACAAGGATTACAAACATGAGAATCATTCCCCACCCGCCACAAAAATGTTTGTCAATCAATTGAAAAAACTATACAAACCTGAATAGGGCTACCTCTAATAATTGCCCCCCTATGGCTGGAAACAACAATCTGGTCTCAGGGATCATTAGGTATTTGAATGTTATAGAATAGAGCTCAGATATGAGCACATCAGCTCGCTACAGGGAGGACGACTAAGTCGGAATGGTTGACGATGTAGGTGAAATCACAATCGGTGGTGAGTAGCGGGAAGCCATGTTCGAGACATGCCGCAGCAATAAGACAGTCAACGGGGCCAGACTGAATGCCTTTGGACCGGCAAGTATTTCGCAATAATGAAGCAGAAATATGTGTATCTCGTGTGACAGCAAGAAGCGGAAATGGTTGAAGAATTTTCACAAGATTATCAAACGTGCGTTGATTTTTCACTCCATCTAACAGTTCTTGAAGAATATTCCCAATCAAGAATATTCCGTTTTCTTGGTTGATATGAAATCGAAAGGCTTGAACAAAGGGATGGGTTGCTTCAACGTGAGGGCGTCGAAGGACTAACGACCACACAGACGTATCAACGACAAGATTCACGATCTTGCCGATCAGTTTTATAGTCCCATCCTTCGCGGAATTCGATAGATCCCATCGCCCGAAGGATTTTCCGTTGTTGGCGTCGTTGAATGAACTCTTCTAAGGCTTTCGTGACCGTCTCTTTTTTAGTGCGGAGTCCACCAGCCTTCAGGGCTTTATTCACAAGGGCATCTTCTATATCTAAATTTGTTGGCATGACCTCCTCCATGTGTAAAGCCTACACATAAATACTAGACTGACAGCCTCTACCTGTCAAACGTGACTTGGACTTACAAGACTCTTCATCATCGGTGCCAACTTGGGTGGCACCATTTCCCCAATACTCACACAGTGGATAGCCGAATCATACGGCTGGCCCGTCGCCCTCGGCCCCGCCGCCGCCATTGCATTTATTGGCGGCATATGTTGGCTATTCATTAGACTCGGTCTTGGTCTAAAGCATGGATAGGATTGAACCAGAATGTCTTAGTTCGTTCACGAAACGAAGGGGGCGGTCACATTTAACCTTCTCGCTCCTCTTCACTTTAAAAAATTGAAAAAGAAACCTCATCATGAGTGATCCTATTCATGGTAAAATCAGACCCTGCCCTTGAATACAAAACAATACACGGCCATAGAATCCAGTGGGATTCGACACATCCTTCACAGAAATATGGTTATTTTCACAAAGAAAGGAGAAACACGATGGGAGACAAGGGCGGGAAAAAGGATAAAGAAAAAAGTCAAAAACAGAAAGCCAGCAAAGAAGCC
The DNA here is from genome assembly GCA_003233615.1 of Nitrospirota bacterium. GTDB lineage: Bacteria > Nitrospirota > Nitrospiria > Nitrospirales > UBA8639 > Nitrospira_E. The sequence goes on along the minus strand of QIMB01000333.1, from coordinate 4,188 downwards.
AAAAAGAAGAAGGATAAAAAATAGCTAAGACACCCTCCTCAGCGAAAATTGTGGGCTTCGCCTACGCGAAGCCCACAATTCCTGAAGCACGCTATCTCCTACCAATGGTGGCAAACATCAGAAAAACCACCACCCTTCAACATTGCAAATCAATTGTGATCCGAATTATGAAAATGTTTTATAATAAATAATGCTTTCACTTCCTTGTGATTCTCCTAATAAAAATACCGTGGAAGTAACACCGTAAAATTCTGAAAATACCGTGGAAGTAACACCGTAAAATTCTGTCCACCCGGGCCTTTGAACCACACTGTTAAGGTATGTGCAACTGAAAGATTCGTGGATACCCGGCTAGAATAACAACATGAGCAATATTCGTTTCAATTGGAAGCGTTTTTGGTACCCAAGGGGAACCAGCCTAAATCTGGCAGATGACGGGTACCTTCCTGACCCTGATTCCGAATCAACCCGATTCTGGAATAAGCATGTCGTATCATTCGAAGAAATTTCTGCGTTGAAAGCACTTGTCCTCCTCGGCGATCCAGGCATGGGAAAATCCACTTTTTTTTCAGAGCAGGAGACTATATGGGGGAAAAGACAGAATAGTTCAAACGAGAAGTATCTCTTCATCAATCTCCGCTCTTACAATACAGATAGCCACCTAGCGGCTGACATTTCTGAAAGCTCCACTTTCAAGGAGTGGTTAGCTGGGACACATACTTTGCATCTTTTCTTGGACAGCTTGGATGAAGGCTTATTGTCGATCAACGTCTTAGCTGCCTGGCTCGCAGATAAGGTCGAGAAACTACCCTCTGAACGTCTTTATCTCAGAATTGCCTGTAGGACACTAGAGTGGCCGGAGTTACTTGGCAATAGTCTCGCGAAATGGATTGGCAAAGATGATGAGGTCAGCCACTATGTTTTAGCTCCGCTCAGGAAAAAGGATGTCGAGGAAGCGGCCAGAGTTTCAGGCTTAGACGCAGAACTCTTTTTTAACCAGGTCGAATATTCAGCCGTGGTCCCATTTGCTATCAAGCCTGTCACCTTAAACTTTCTGCTATCGGTGTATCGACAACAGGGAAGTCTGCCAAACTCTCAGACCGATCTTTATCTGGAAGGATGTCGATTACTTGCTACCGAGACAGGCGAAAGTCGAAGGGTAGCTGGATACAAAGGAGAACTTACTGCGGAGCAACGTCTGGCCGTGTCAGCTCGAATCGCGGCTTGCATGATCTTTGGGAATCGAAATGCTGTTTTTTCAGGAACAAACCCAGCTGAATCTTCTAACGAAGATGTCGCTATCCGGGGATTGACGGGTGGGGAGGAACCAGATAACGGCATTCGGTTCAACGTCGGCGAAAAAGAAATTCTAGAAACTCTAGGCACCGGTCTTTTTTCAACTCGCGGTCCGAACCAGACAGGTTGGGGACATCAAACCTATGCTGAATTTTTGGCTGCATGGTATTTGAAGAAGCACGAAGTTTCGATTTCTCAGATCAGGGACCTAATCACCCATCCAGATGATCTAGCTGAAAAAATCGTTCCGCAGTTGAGTGAAACGGCTGCATGGCTAGCTGGAATGATTCCAGAAATTTCTCGGATCATTGTAGAGTCTGAGCCGGTTCTGTTGCTGAGAAGTGAAGTAGCCACAGGAGATTCTCAACGTAGGGCTGCTTTGGCCGAAGCATTGTTACAATTCTATGATAGAAAGAACATCTTTGACCGTGATCGCGAGCACTACAAGAATTTGGCCCATCCAGACTTAGCAGACCAACTTCGTCCCTATGTTGCCGATAAGACAAAGGGGGTAATCGTAAGACGTGTAGCCATAGACATTGCGGAATCTTGCAACACCAAAATCCTGAATGATGTCTTGCTGGCAGTGGCACTTGATACATCCGACAATTTACAGATACGAGTACAAGCTGCTTCTGCCATCGGGGAAATAGGCGACGATGAAACGAGGGAAAACCTCAAGCCCTTAGCTTTTGCAGAGAATGTTGACGACCTTCAGGATGAACTTAAGGGCAGTGTACTCAGAGCTTTGTGGCCGGCGTATACCACAGCCCGAGAATTATTCGCCCTCCTGAAGCCACCAAAAGATGAAACATTAATCGGTGTTTACAGAATGCTTATTTCTTCAGAAATCATTGATAATCTGGAGCCACAGGATTTAGTTCCAGCCCTCGAATTCGTGACCAATTTGGAGCAGCCTCGACATGAGATGAATTCTTCTTTGGAAGCTCTGATGGATGGGGTTGTAAAGATGGCATGGGAAAATATGGATGTGCCAGGAGTGACGGAGGGATTGGCCAAGTTCGTGGCATCCAGACTGAAGCACCACGATGAGCTTGTCCAAGGCCGATCAGGAGAGCCGAATCGCCTCTTTTTTTAGGCAAGATCAGAATAAAAGGCGCAGTTTGTTAGAGGCCATCTTTTCTCTCGTAGAGCAAGAAACTGAAAGCGCCATAGACTGGCTCGTTTTTTTGGAGACACCTCTCGTATTTTTAGAGGATTTCGAGTGGCTCATTTCCTGCCTTGATGGTTTTTCAAATAGAAAGGCTCAAGAAGCCATCGGGCGTATCCTGAAACAATTATATATGCGGAATAATATTACTCAGCTAGAGCTAATTTATGACGCATGCCAGCGACATTCAGTGATCGCAGAAAAATTCAATTTCTTATGGGAGCCGATAATCCTCGACTCAGGACAAGCAAGACACGCGATGGCTCAACATCAACAAAACGAGGAGCGGAGGATAAGAAGAGAGCAGTCTAGGCTTGTGCCTTCTCCAGCGGAACAAGTGATAGCGGCCCTTGAAAAATGTGAAGCCCAGGATTCGGCTGAGTGGCCGCAACTTCATCATGCACTGTCTTTTGAAGCTAATGCTACACAAGAGGATCCAAGATATAAATGGGACGTGATGAAACTGCCGGGTTGGGTGTCTGCCGATCAGACAATTCAAGAAAGAATTGTTGGTGCAGCGGAGGCTTTCATTTTGCTTCAGACATCTGCCACCGCCGATTGGCTGGGGACTGGAACATGGAAGTTTCGAGTTTTGTCGGGTTATTGCGCCCTCGTCTTTCTTCTCAAAATTAAACCAGAAGTCTTACATGGATTGACGTCAGTTCAAATTGAGAAATGGTGTCCAATTATTGTCTCATTCCCATTTCTTGATGGCGAAGAGGCGAGGGCCGTTAAAGATGAATTACTAAAGCTTGCCTACAGCAAATCTCCGCACACTGTATTAAATGTGGCGGAAAAGCTGCTAGAAAAATTAATCGAAAAAGGAGGGACGATAAGTGTTGCCACAGAATTAAATGGCATTTGGGATGATCAGGTCGCCAATCTGCTTTTACGATTTTCTAAAGACAGCGCGATCCCACCGAAATCTATGGGCTCTTTGCTGAGTGTATTGTTTGCCCATGACAACGCTGACGCAAGATCTTTTGCAGAATCCCTCCTTTCTCTTCCGCTTCCACAAACTGATGCAGAAAAGGCCAAGGCAATAATCACAGCACAAACCCTGATGGTGGACACACATGATGCTGGATGGGCAACCGTGTGGCCGGCTATTCAACAGGATGAAGAATTCGGCAAGCAAGTTATCTTTGGTATTGGCAGCGATTATGCGTCAATAGGGCATCGTCTCAATGAAGAGCAACTTGCCGATTTGTATGTATGGCTCACACGACATTTTGAAGTGCCTCAACACCCGAGTGGTGAAGCCTATCATTGTGAGCCTCTTGATTATGTTGATATGTGGCGCAACGCCATCATCCAGCTCTTAATTCATCGAGGAAGTGTTCATGCCTGTGCAGCCATCAGAAAGCTTCAGCAGAAATTCCCTGAACTAGATTGGCTCAAAACTGTTCAAGCAGACGCCGAGGCTGAAACCCGTCGAGCTACATGGATTCCAGCTCGACCGCAGGATATTGTGAAGCTTGCTAATGACAGTGAGTTGCGTTTGGTCCAGAATGGAGATCAACTGCTCCAGGTACTTGTTGAATCACTGGAACGACTTCAAGCCCTACTACAGGAAGAGATACCCCAGGCACAATTTCTCTGGAATAATCCTTATAAACCTAATGCCACCCCCCAAGACGAAGAGGCTTTTGCTAATTATGTAGTGACGCATCTCAGGAGAGATTTAAATACAAGAGGTATTGTGCTAAATAGGGAAGTCC
>QIMB01000480.1 GCA_003233615.1 Nitrospirota bacterium | reverse complement strand
CATAAAGATTGGACGTTCCCCTTTGCGGCCGAGTTTGGCCGGGCCTATACCCAAAATGAAGAAGAAGTCATGGCCGTCGATGCCAAGGTGAAAGGGTCGGTCAAGTTGATTGAGATTCCTGGCGGCACGATTGCCATGCTCCCTGCCGGTGGCGGCGCGAGCGTCTACTATTCGGATGCCGTGGTGGCCCGTGGCGGTAAGCTCGCCAATTATGCCGAATACTCGGGCGATCCGCCGGATTGGGCGGTCGTTGACGGAGAAAATCTGCTCACTTCCTGGCATCACCAATATTATTGTGGGTGGCGCCATTGCCAATTTCACTGATGTCAAGAAGACGTTTGGCGGGATCATCAAGGCCTTTCGCAAGGCGAAGAGCGAAGGCAAGCTCGATGGGGTCAAAATTTGGGTGCGACGGGGAGGTCCCAATGAGAAGCAAGGGCTTGCCGCTATGCGTGCCTTACAAGATGAAGGATTTGATATTCATGTGTTTGACCGCACGACGCCGTTGACGGATATTGTTGATATGGCCATGACGGAAAAATAATATATTTAAACGTGGATAATTAGGAGATCCTTTCGATGAGTATTCTTGCAACCAACGATACATATGTCGTGATTCAGGGCGGGGTCGCGGGTGTGAATGCCGCTCGTCGTATGGCGGAGTTTCGGTATATGATCAAGCAACCATTCAACGTCATGGCATTCGTGTATCCTCCCGATGCTGGAAATACAAACGAGGTTGTGTGCGGGACGGAGTTAGTGCCTATTCCCATCTACAAAAGCATTGCCGAAGCGACCAAGAACCATCCTGAGATCAACACCAGTCTTGTGTATGTCGGAGCTGACCGTGCCTATGCGGCCACCAAAGAAGCCTTGGACGATTCGAAAATCCAGACCGTCTCGATGATTACCGAAGGATTGCCGGAAAAAGATGCTAAGCTTCTTGGGAAGCACGCTAGGGGATTGAAGAAAGTCTTCAATGGCCCATCGTCCATCGGTGTGGTTTCTGCTGGTGAATGTCGGTTGGGCGTGATTGGGGGAGCCTTCGACAACTTGGTCGCGTGCAAGCTGTATCGCCCAGGTTCCTTTGGCGTCATCACCAAGTCAGGCGGTTTATCCAACGAGATAATTTGGATCTGTTCGCAATTTGCTGACGGCATTACCACCGCCATCGGGATTGGCGGAGATTCCTACCCGGGCACCGATTACGTCAGTTACCTTGAGATGTTTGAAAACGATCCGCAGACCAAGGCTGTCGTCATCGTTGGCGAAATGGGCGGGGATTTAGAAGAGCGCGCAGCCGAGTGGTACGGCGCCAAGAAACGTCGCATCCAACTGCTTGCAGTGGTTTCAGGGTTTTGCCAAGAGAGCCTCCCCAAGGGAATGAAATTCGGTCACGCCGGGGCGAAGGAAGGATTAAAAGGGGAAGGATCTGCCAGGGCGAAAGCCGAGGCGCTGAAAAAATCAGGGGCACTGGTTCCGGAGACGTTTGGAGCGCTGGGCCCGGCAATCAAAGCGACGCATGAAGAACTCTTGAAGAATGGTGCCGTGAAGGCCATCCCTGATCTTGCACCGGCTGATTTGCCACGACTTCCCAAAACCGTTGACCAAGCGAAGAAGGACGGAGAAGTCCTTGTGGCTCCATTGATCAGATCTACCATTTGCGATGATCGTGGCGATGAACCGTTGTATCAGGGCTATCCGGCATCTGAGCTTATCAATCGCGGCTATGACATTCCGCATATTATTGGATTGCTTTGGGATAACCGGTTGGTGACGAAACAAGAAGCCGAAATCATTAAGCGGATTATTATGTTATCAGCCGATCATGGCCCCTGTGTCAGCGGTGCGCTGACGACGGTCGTCGCCGCATGTGCCGGTATTGGACTTTCGCAGGCTGTCGCAGCCGGCATGATTATGATTGGACCTCGCTTTGGTGGCGCCGTGACCGATGCGGGACGATGGTTCAAGTATGCCATCAACAACAAGCTGTCCGTTGAGGATTTCTTAGCCTACATGAAGAAAAACGTGGGCCCGGTTCCAGGCATCGGGCATCGCGTGAAAAGCTTGCGGAATCCAGACAAACGAGTGAAGGAATTAGTGGGGTATGTGAAAAGTTTGGGTATGCCGACACCTCACTTAGATTTTGCCTTGGAAGTCGAAAAGGTGACCTCTTCGAAAAAGGATAATCTGATTCTGAATGTTGACGGAACCATGGCAGCGGTGCTGGTTGATATCAGATTCCCGGTTGATAGTTTGAATGGCTTCTTTATCCTGGCCCGGACCATCGGCATGATTGGCCATTGGACCGATCAAAAGCGTCAGGGAAGCCGGCTTATTCGTTTGTTTGATTATCTTGTGAATTACGCCTCGCCAAGTCGGCGAGAAGTTCCACCACTAAAATAACAATGGTTTTCTTTGGAAACTAGGTATTTGAGTTGGTGGTCGATCTCATAATAGGTACCCTCCTTTGTAAGGAGGGGGAAGGGGAGGTAGAGATTTTCATTGGGAAACTTCCATCGCATTTGAGGTAAATTTCTCAACACACATAAGGGACTCTACCCCACCTACACACTCCCCGTACAAAGGGGAGGGAATTTTCATCGAAACAAAACGGAGAAAAAGCTATGTCAATTGAACTTGTCAAGAAACTTTACTCGAAGATGCCCGTGGCTGTGGAAACGGCCCGTAAAAAGTTTGGGCGGGGCCTCACTCTTGCGGAGAAAATTCTTGTGTCCCATGCCGACAACATGGAGACACAAGTGTGGGACCGGGGGAAGGCGATGCTCACCTTACGACCGGATCGTGTGGCCATGCAAGATGCCACGGCCCAAATGGCGATGTTGCAGTTTATCCAGGCGGGTAAAAAAACAGTCGCGGTGCCCAGCACGATTCATTGCGATCATTTGATTCGCGCTGAGATGGGTTCTGAAAAAGATCTCATGATTGCGAATAATGAAAATCGAGAGGTCTATAATTTTTTGGCATCGGCTGCAAAGAAATACGGCATCGGATTTTGGAAACCCGGTGCGGGAATTATTCATCAGGTAGTCCTCGAAAATTATGCCTTCCCGGGCGGATTAATTATCGGGACGGATTCACACACACCGAATGGCGGGGGGCTTGGCATGCTGGCTATTGGAGTCGGCGGCGCCGACGCTGGTGAGGTGATGGCCGGGCTGCCGTGGGAAGTACTCCATCCCAAACTTATCGGCATCAAGCTGACCGGCAAGTTGAATGGCTGGGCATCGCCGAAGGATGTCATTCTCTATATCTGCGGCAAGCTCACTGTGAAAGGTGGAACAAATAAAATTGTCGAATACTTTGGCCCTGGCGCCGCCACCATAAGCGCGACTGGCAAGGGGACCATTACCAACATGGGCGCGGAATTGGGCGCCACCACCTCGGTGTTTCCGTTCGATCAAAAGATGGTGGACTACTTGAACATCACTGAGCGTGAAGATATCGCCAAGTTGGCGGAAGCGAACAAGGACATGTTGGTGGCTGATCCTGACGTGTATCAGTCTCCGGAGAAATATTTTGACGAGATTGTGGAAATTGATCTGTCCACGTTGGAACCCCACGTCGTCGGCCCGCATTCTCCGGATTTGGCTAGACCTATCTCCAAGTTGGCGGCGGAAGCCAAGGAAAAGGGCTATCCAGTTGAGTTAAAGGCCACCTTGTTAGGAAGCTGCACCAATTCCTCCTATGAAGATATTGGCCGTGCCGCACATATTGCGCAGCAAGGGTTGAACGCCGGGCTGAAAGCGAAAACCGCCTTCTTGGTCTCTCCCGGATCTGAACGGATTTCGCAAACCATGAAACGCGACGGGTTCATGAAGACGTTTGAAGATTTTGGCGCGACCGTGCTAGCCAACGCCTGTGGCCCATGTATCGGGCAATGGAAACGTAAGGATGGGGTCAAAGGCAAAGCCGATTCGATCGTCAGTACGTTCAATCGGAATTTTCCCGGCCGTAATGATGGTATCGCTGACACGCTGTCCTTCCTGGCGAGTCCCGAGTTGGTTACGGCGTATGCGCTGACGGGAAATTTAGGATTTGATCCGGTCAACGATACGATCACCACGCCAGACGGGAAAGAATTAAAGCTCGATCCTCCGCAAGGCGAGGAATTGCCAGTCCAAGGGTTTGCCAAGGGTGAAGAAGGGTTGATCGCTCCGGCAGAGAATGGCGAGGGCTTGGAAGTCGATCTGCCTCCGACGAGTGAGCGGCTGCAATTGCTTCAGCCATTTCCAAAGTGGGATGGCAACGATTTCGACAAATTGCCGTTGTTGATTAAAACCAAAGGCAAAACTACGACGGATCATATTTCCCCCGCTGGTCCCTGGCTCAAGTTTCGGGGACATTTGGACAAAATCAGTGACAACATGTTTCTTGGCGCCAACAATGTGTTTGCTGGTGAAGCCGGAAAAGGAAACAATGTCTTAACTGGAGAATCCGGCCTGACGCTTGCGGAAATCGCACGTGATTATAAAAGCAAAGGGATCGGGTCGTTTGTGGTTGGTGACGAAAATTATGGGGAAGGGAGCAGCCGGGAACATGCAGCCATGTCGCCACGATTCCTTGGCGTCAAAGCGGTGCTGACCAAAAGTTTTGCCCGCATTCATGAAACCAATCTCAAGAAGCAAGGCGTTCTTCCCATGACCTTTGCGGACCCGGCTGACTATGATCAGATTGAACAAGAGGACCGCGTGAGTGTGACGGGTTTGAACAGTTTAGCTCCCGGGAAACCGGTCAACGTGATTATTCATAAAAAAGATGGTCAGGACGTGATCATCCAAGGCAACCATAGTCTGACGGAGCCCCAAGTGAAATGGTTCACGGCCGGTTCGGCACTCAATGCATTGAATGAATAGTAACAGCCTCATTCTCGTGTCTATTTTTTAAATGGAGCATGGTAGAAACTATGGGTGCTTTCCGGGGAACTTATTGGCAACAGATGATGTGCAACGCAACCCGACGGATCTTGATCGTCGCGGGGATGGCATGGTTCAGCCTCGCCGGGGCAATGGCTTCGACGGCATCCGCGGCACAAGCCGATCATATCGTTCTTGTCGTACTTGAAGGGATCAAGTCATCCACTATTCAAAGTGGAGCGACTCCAACTCTGACGAAATTCGCGAGAGAAGGGGCCGTCACGTGGTCGGCCCAATCCATTACGCCACCGCTCGCCGTGTCGGCCATGGCCTCCCTGCTCACCGGCCTTCCCGTCGACAAACACCGCGTGACCGCCGAATGGGAAACCTACGATTTTGCCCGCTCGTTCATGCGCTCGCCCACTGTTTTCGACTATATGGATCTCGCCGGGGGGATGGATACTGGGGTCTTTCTCATGGACGAACGATTCTATCAACTCGTCCGGCCGGAAATTTATGTCGATTCCCAAGTCTGTGGGTATACGAAACCGCAATGTACACCGGAGACGGTGGCGGCCTATATTCAAGACTTTCTTCAGAAAGTTACCAGTGAGGGTGGTTACGGGTTTCGGCTCTTTGGCGTGCCCAACCTCTTGTTAGTCCATTTCCCGACTGCGGCCAGGATCGGGCAAAAATATGGCTGGGATTCCCCGAAATATTCTGCCGCTGTCACGTCTATTGATAACGCCATTGACCAAATCATGAAGAATTATGAAGAAATCGGCGTCTTGGACCGCACGATGTTCATTGTGACTGGATTGCATAGCGGTCCCCTCAATCCTCTCATCAAGAAAGTGAAGAAAGGGGAAGCCGTAGCGCTAGACCCCACAGTCCCGTTGATTGCCTGGGGGGCAAACGTGAAAAAACACCATACTATTTCCCAACAGGTCACCTTGTTGGATGCCGGTGCCACAATGATGTATGCCCTCGGATTAGAAACTCATACTGAATGGGACAGCCATGCGGTCAAAGAGATCTTCCAAACTATCCCGGAACGGAGGAGCACGGACAATGCACTTCAGGAAATTTACTAAGATGTCTCATACACATGCCAAATTGAGGAAAGGATACCTCGCTCTTCTTTGGACGGTTGTTTCCCTTGTCATAGTCCCGGTCGGGCATTCAGCCGAACCGATCAATCCGCTCTTGCGAGAATTTGCCATCACGGTGGACCCGACGGCTCTGGTTCCTCCAACCTCATGGAACGTCCCGGGAGTCACCCCGTTGATTTATAACATGGATCCAATCAGTTCAGAGGCATTTGAGACGACATCGGTCAAAGAACTTTACCTCAAGCCCGGCAAGTACCGATTCGGCTCTTTTACCTTTGATTTCCCCTTTATGGTCTCCCATGATGGCCTGCTCAAATTTTCTTCGACGTTGGACCAATGCGTGAAAGGGCGTGGGACTCAGACGCTGACCATTCTGTGTCGTCATACACAACCATATCCACAGGACCCAGATTATTAACAACATTAGATATGGACTCAGTCGTCATCCTCACTTCCACGAGGTTTGCGCGAGTTGAGTACTAGTGAGAGAGAGATCCATGAATCGAATTGTATTACACACCTTTCATATGGTCGCGTTAATGGCCTTTTTTGCGGGAGGCCTTAAGGCAACCACCACCCAGATCTTTGCCGCGACCGATCCATCCAATCAACCAGTTCACGCGGAAGCAAGCAGTGGAGCAGGGCCAGAGAACCTTTCCGGTCTGGCACTCCTATATGCGGAAGCCATGGCGGCTGGACGAGTGGAGGAGTGGGCCGCCCTGGATTTGGGTTGTTTGGCTAGACAGCAAGAACAGGGTGGTTTGCCGAACAAGCCACTCTCAGCCTCAACGGCCCAGACCTGCTGGGATGACACGATGGCTGCTCATCGAAAATTAGTTGCCGATGAAGCGGAGCCTGCCATTTTTGGAGCTTTAGGTCGTGGCACAGGGTTTGGACTGATTCACGAATCCCACCAGCATGCTGATTTCTGGAAGGATTATCCTCCTGCCCTATCCGTCTCACCGACGGTCGTTCGGCCTAACTATGCCATATCCGGTCCTCTTATGCAGGTGGAAAAAGTTCTTGACCCTCGATCAGTAGGACTCGTCATTGGGCAAGGACAGGCCATACTTGGAGTGCAAGAAGTCAGGGTGGATATTTCCGTGACCTATCCTGACCTCCTAACAGCGCCATTGGCGTTACTCCCGGGTGAGCCATGGTGGGCCAGTCCGGTGATTCGCCGGTATGGTCCTGTCTATAAGCTCATTGCCCGGTTTACCGTCGTGAGCGGTCTTCGAGCACTGGGATTTCCGGTAGACCAGGCCGTCGTCAACGAAGCCCTCACTGGTTCGCCCCTCGTAGCGGGACCATCAGTCCCGGGCATACTGCCTGCGTCGCCACTTTGGTGGAACCGGGATACCAATCCGCAACAATTTGAAGCAATCTTTCAAGAAGCCCGCCAGGAGACCCTTCTTCAAGAGAAGGTCAAGAAATTCAAACGTCTCCTCCTTCTCGATCCCGAAGAGCCCCGGGTGAATGCGGTGTTCGGGACGGATCTCTACGTCGAGTTTCTCCGGGAAGGATTGGCTATCGGGAAAATCACTTCCAACGATGGCGCCATTAAGCCTAAGCTCGCTGAGCTCTATTGGAATATTCAAGCGCAAACCTGGCGTCAGGAGTTTACAGAGGTGTCGGTAGGACATTCTTTCGCCGCTGATATGTTTTATAGGGCCATGCCAGCTTTGGAGATCGCGTTGAAGGGTGGTCAGAGCAATTCGGAAATGCGCCGTAGATTAGGCGCGCTCTATCGGTGGAATAACGATACCGCTTCCGCATTGACCCTTCATGAGGGCTTGTTGAAAGACGTTTCTGCGGGTGACCATCTAGGCCGAGCCCGACTTCTCTCAGAAATTACCTGGGACCGTGTGCAGTGGTTGTCCTGGAATCGGCGATATGATCATCCCTGGATGCTTCAGGCGCGAGAGGAAGCCGAACAGGCCCTGAGCCTGGCGATGTCTCCTATTGACAAACTGATAGCCGGAGAGGCGTTGGTGATTTTGGATGCTCTGGCTGTTCCCCCCGACCAATCGCGCCTTGCAAAGCATGTGGAAGTGATCAGAACGCAGCATGATCAGCTTTCCGGTGTAGTTGGGATGTGGAGCCATCTCATCGGTAATGATCTGGTCAAAGCGTTGATCCCGGAAGGCCTCCATGTAACGCTGCCCACTTCCGCACGCTCTCCTGAAGTGATGCATAATGAGGTTCACTTGCGCATTCAGGATCTCAACTTTCTGACAACCTGGGGCTTTGATCAAGGTCCGGTTGGCGGGCTACCCTCCGGGTTTTCAGCAGGAAGCACACGTGAAGGATCCATCGGAGGATGGCGGATCGAAGCCGACTTGAAAGCCCCTTCCCTCCCTCATGTCATCACGCAAGCATCTCCATGTGCAGGAGATGCCTGTTTTCAGGTGTTGCTGGGTGCCAGGCGCACCCATGAGTTGCCGGATATCGTGGTGTACCTGCATCAGGTTTCATCGTCAGACCAGGGAGAAGCGGGAATCGTCTTGGCGGCCAAGGACCCTAGGAATTTCTACGCCGTGACCATGAACCCGACGACGAAGCAGCTGAGCATCTACCGCATACAGAACGGTGAACCGACATTGCTTGGAACCGGGGAGATCAAAATAAAACCTGGGCCATGGCATGTTCTCCGTGTGCAGACGGTCAATTCCGCACATGTGGATCATCCACGCCTGGAGATTTATGTCGATGGATACGAGACGAGAGTGATGGCTTCAGAACCCATTCAAGGTGGAGGAAGAATTGGTCTGGTGACCAAAGGGGACATGGTGGCGCAATTTGACAGACTGCGCGTTATTGAAATGGTGACCAGTCGTCCCATGTCTAAGCCCGCAGCCTACTAACTACCCATTCAGGCGTGTAAATGACATGAAGCGAATCGCTCAAGTGAGAGGGTGGGAACGGTTGGGCAATATGGGAAAAAGAAAGGTTCTCGTCGCTGCCAACATTGAGCATATACAGTTGGCGGCTGACATCATCCGCAGGGGTGGGCTAATAGCTTTTCCAACGGAGACGGTCTATGGGCTTGGGGCCGATATGTGGAACCCCGGTGCCATAGCCAACATATTTAAGGTAAAAGCCAGGCCGCTGCATGATCCCCTCATCGTTCATATTGCGGAAAAGGAGACCTTGAATGAACTGGCACTCACCGAAGATCCCAGGATCCGCCTTCTCTCTGACGTATTCTGGCCAGGCCCGCTTACTCTTGTGCTTCCACGGAAACCTGACATACCCGATCTGATCACGGCGGGGCTACCCACAATAGCCATTAGAATGCCGAATCATCCAGTGGCTTCAGCCTTGATCCGGAACGCAGGGACTCCAATTGCCGCGCCGAGTGCGAATCCTTTCGGATATGTCAGTCCAACTGCGGCCCATCATGTGCTGGAAGGATTGGGCGAGCAAGTGGACCTCATTCTGGACGGAGGAACATGCTCCCATGGTGTCGAGTCCACGATTATTTCGTTTACAAATGGATCCCCGACTCTTCTCAGGGCCGGGAGCCTTTCGGTGGAAGATTTGGAAGAGGTTATCGGGCCGATTATGCGTCCTGGTTTCAGCGAGGGCCGGCCCCTTTCTCCGGGACGACTCGCCCGCCATTATGCTACCAGGACCCCACTTCACCTCCTGCCCACATCTGAAGCCATTCCGAAGTTCGTGCCTGGTGAACAGACTGGCCTGCTAGCCTTTGCGCCACCGAGGGGGAAGGAACTCTACGCGGCCATTGAAGTTCTTTCGCCGACAGGGGATGTACAAGAGGCCGCGCACAATTTCTTTGCGGCGCTGCGGCGGCTAGATAATCAAGGTCTGACCCGGTTGTGGGCCGAACCCTGCACGGAAGAGGGTATAGGAATGGCAATCATGGACCGGCTCCGCCGGTGTGCTGTCCCTGTAGGTTAGTAGCCACCACGCAGAAGGGCCTGTGTCTGGTGTGGAGGAACCAATGGCTGCTCAATCGTTGAAATACAAGCGTCGGATTCTGGTAGTGGATGATGAGGCGGATTCTCGCACCTGTTTGTGCGACTGCTTAGGTCAGTGGCAGTACGAAGTGATGCAGGCTGCATCTGGAAGGGAGGCGTTGGAGAAATTGCAACGTTGGCAGGTGGATATCGTGCTGCTGAATATCACCATGCCGCAAATGGACGGCGCTGAGACTCTGAGAGCAATCAAGCGGCGCTATTCAGACATCACGGTTTTCATGATGAGCGCATTGATGACACCCCGTCTTAAGCAACAATTACTCCAATGGGGGGCACGGGGATGCTTGGAAAAACCTATTGAACAGACGTCCCTGTCCTTGGCTCTCCTCTCCTCCCCTTCCCCTTCGGGATGGGCCGATAGTTAAACAAGTTCGTGGAACGGAAATGCGTGGGGAGATTGGGAAAAGCCTTCAGCAGAATGTGCCAAATGCCCTCACGACAGATGGAAGAACTCAATCCTATGGAAGAATTTGAAGGAGTGAAGCTATGAGAAAAAAGACCGTTGTTAATAGGTTTATTCGGCTTGCCCAAAACCAGGCGTGTGTGATCATCGGAGTTCTCTCTGTGTTCGGAGCAGGAATGGTTCATGCCGGTCCCCCGATTCCCCCCACACTCATGCCGAATGCCGCTCACCCCGGAGCCACAGTGATCATTTCCGGGGAAGGGTTCGGCACATTCATCTCAACCCGAGAGAACCGGGTGCTGTTCAAGGGCGTGCCGGCATTGATTCAGCAATGGGAACCTGATCTGATTATGGTCAAGGTTCCCTTGCATGCCCAAGATGGCCCCGTCACCCTTTTGGCCGACAAGAAAACTGTGCAAGCCGGAACATTTACCGTGCACCAGCCAAAGATTGATCGAATGGCGCCTTTTGAAGCTGAGGCCGGGTCGCTTCTCATTATTGAAGGAAAGCATTTCGGTAACACGGCTGGCTCACGGGATCCCAACGCCATGTTTGGGGTCAATCAAGTGCTCATTAACGGAATCCCGGGGCACATCAAGAAATGGCGATCGACAAAAATTCAGGTGAAAATTCCCGCGAAGGCAAAGTCTGGTGATGTCATCGTTCGTCTCGCTTCTTATGACCCGCTCCCGGATGGATCCTGTTGCGCGCCTGTCGACTATGCCGTGAGTAACTCCTTACGATTGACGGTCATTCCTCGCATCGCGATGGAACCGGCAGAAGGAACGATTGGCAGTAAAGTGGTGCTGTACGCAGACGATTTCGGCAAACAAAAAGGGAAAGGGGATGCCGTGTTGTTTGACGGGCACCCTGCTACCATTGCCAGGTGGTCGCCACGAAATATCGTCGTGCATGTGCCGCTTGATGCGACAAGTGGGGCATTGATCCTGAGGCGGAATGGCGTTGACCGTGAAGTCGGTCGCTTTAAGGTTCACACGTTTCAGGTCGAAAATTTCTCTCCACGGGAAGGACCTATCGGTTCCTTGGTCAGGATCAGGGGATCGCATTTCGGGCTTTATTCGGAAAGTGGGGAGACGCCGTACTTCTTCGATTTTGACTCTGGCGCGAACGCGGTAGAGATCGGAGGAGTGCCGGCAATCATTCGTCGCTGGCATAATGACCTGATTGAAGTATGGGTGCCGTACAGCGCCAAGACCGGACAAATTGTCATTAGGCGCGGAGCCACGATACCAAGGCCGGATGGAACCTGTTGCGCGGACCATGGCGTCGTGGAAGTGGCAGCGGGTTTCTTTACTGTGGTGACGCCTACGGTGGAGTCCTACGGCCCGGCCTCCGCCGGACTGGATGAAGTGGTCACAATTCATGGATCAGGATTTGGCGACTTCTTGAAAATTGCCGAAGCGGCACGGGCCAACCTTCACAAGAAGGCCCATAACTGGAAGCCATATGAGCTTGGGGCGAATGTATCCAGAACATCGGTCTTAATCAATGGAATTGCCACCCAAGTGATGTCGTGGAGCAACACTGAAATTCAGGTTCGAGTGCCGAGACGTCTATGGTTTGGAATTGCAACTCCCGATGGCTTCGACACAGACCGGATGTCCGGAGAGGTCATTATTCGTCGTGGATCCTGGGATTGGCTTCCAGATGGAACCTGTTGTACTGAGAAGCAGTGGGTCGATGCCATTGCCGGACCATTCACTATCATGGCGCGGGGAATTCCTGACCAGGATTACATGGAACCGAATCCCAATAACCGTGGAGACGCTTTTTAGCCAGGCTCATTGTTTGGTGAGTCAACAAGGAGTAATGAACACGGATTCAGCAGTTGAAAGAAATGGTCCTTAGTTTCCAGAAAATCCGTGTTTTACGGCGAAGATATTTTTAGTGATGTTCAGAAAGCCTTGTCTGTCAAGGAGATAAAGGCCATTCCAGACACATCAGATTTTTTGGAAATGGGCATTCTTCCGTACCTTCATCTTGTTCTTTTCTTCTCGCCTCCCGCTTTACGCCTTACGCCTCACGAGGCTTCCCTTTGTTTGGTTCCGGCTATGCCGGGTTAGGTCCCGGACGACTATCGATATGGCACATTCATCACATCCGGCAAAACTCTTGCGATCTTTAGCTGATGTAGAACAGCTTTTGGAAAACCGTCCCAATTATGAAAAGAACAGGGGCATTGGAGTTGCTCAAATTTGGAGTCTTGAGCCAATCAAACGGTATATGGACATTCTGGGGAGGCCAGACCGGGCCTTTCGGTCGATCCATGTGACCGGGACGAAAGGCAAGAGCAGCGTGAGCCGTATGTTGGCTGCCTTGCTCCAAGCCACAGGGATCCGTGTGGGTCTCTATACGAGTCCTCACGTTGAGCATATTCGAGAGCGAATTGTCATCAATGGGATTCCGGTGAGTGAAGAAGCTCTCGTTGACAGCGTGAACATGATCAAGCCCTTTCTCGATCGGCTTGGCCTGAACCTCAC
>QIMB01000078.1 GCA_003233615.1 Nitrospirota bacterium | reverse complement strand
ATATCAAGGACTATGTTTAATGGTCAATCGCATAAAAGTATTGTAAGTTTAATATGTCAAATTGTCAATTATAAATGTCTTTCGCATTTCTTGTCTCGTGTTCAAGAAATAGGGCTCTTGTCCGTCTCTTAAGGAAATGCAACGCTCACACCTTCTGTTGTGGAATGTTGTGGAACAGAATTCTCATTCTGTCTCGTCCGCAGGGAAAAAGAGGGGAAATTTGTGAAGAAATAAGGCTGGAAGGAATGAGGTTACTCGAAAAAAAACGTCAATACTCAAATGGATAGACTAAAGGCTGAAGACTTTCAGGAGTCAATCCTGTGTCATAATCCAACACGTTGTGTATTTGAACAACCTTCAGTCTTTACTCAAGCCTGGGTAGTTACAAAGAAACAAAAAGAAAAGAGATGGGGGCACTGTCATGTGGTGTTGAGAGCCACGTTGACAATAGGGCGAAGAAGCGAACGGGAGTCCTTTATTCCTTGCTACAGGTTTGTCCATTAAACACGGTGCATTCAGATGCGCTTCTCGCAAGTTTCCAGGACTTCAGAAGAGGAGGAGTGGGATCTGAACGAAGTTGGACAACGACATCAATCATATCGCCCACCTCTAGTGTTTTAAGGTGTTTCTTTGCTGCATCTTCGACTTGAATCCATTGAATCCCAGCGTTGGTGGTGATCAAGAAATATCCTTTTTCAGCTTCTAATCTGACGATGGGGCTGTAATAACTTTTGAGCGAAGTTGAGGCTTCCGCAAAAACAGGAGCACTCGTAAGGAACAGTAATCCAAAGGCAAAAAGACTATTGACGACATAGTGAGGGGGCATGAGTTTCTCCTTGTAAGTGCATTCTAGTATATTGAGAAAGCTTCTCATTATCGCAAGACATCAGGCGAGAAGTCTACTAGAAAGAGCAGAAAATCATGCAAAATTGAGTAGTACAGGATAATCCTAAAAACAGCAGTTGGATCACGAAAGTCTGCACAACCCCTTGACGCACCTAGAAAATATAAAAATTGACTCATCACCTACAAGGTGACCACGCAATGTGTACATTCTCTATGCACATCAAGTGCTTGCACAGCTTTTTTGCGCGCAACAGCCGCGTTTAGGATAATTACACAGAAGACTGCTGAATTGATACTTCTGTTGCTTGAGAGTCCTGGATTCTATACGCACGAACATCTGGACTCTCTGCATTCTCCAAAGAAATGATGAGGTGGAGTGGTTCGGGAAGGTTCAGTTTTGTGCGATAATGTTCGAATTCCATCGCGATTGTGACATCCGTTTGAGACGGACGTGCCGGGCTGGCGGTATGGGAGTGGTAAAACCCTATGAGGTCGGCATTTTTTGTACGAATGTCACGTTGGGCCATAGCCATTTCTCTGGCATCCATCTGAAAGGCAATATCCGCACGTTCTTCAGGGGAGAGGCGTTGCAGGTCCGAGAGCTTTGCTCCCTCAAACCGAGACAGTTCTTGCTGAGACATATTCGCTAGAATGTTCGTAATGCGATAGCTCTCGACAACAGTTTCCTGTTTGCCAGATAAAATTCCACAACATTCATGCGGAGCAAGTTCTCGCGCATGGGCAATCATGTCTTGAATGATGTCAGCTGGAATGTGGAGCATGGAGGTTATAATTTGCGTGAAAATAACTTGAGCATGTCGCAACAAGATTTGGGTTAAATTGGGACGGAACGATTGAGGGAAATCCGATGCATAGTCTATCTATAGTGAGGCTTTTTTGATTGAGGCGCGGTCAAAGATGGTCCGAAGATTGTCTGCGACATACTCAAGTTATTTTCATGCAAGCCCTTAAAGGCTACAGGACACGTCGTAGTCCTCTCCCAATTGCGTAATAGTAGGCTGAGAGCTGCAGAGAGGACAGTCTGGCGCTTTGGGACGTCGAACTTTCCTGAAGCTCATATCTAAGGCATCGTAGAGAAGAAGGTGCTCAGCGAGAGATTCGCCTAGCCCCAGAATTTCTTTGATGGCTTCATTGGCTTGCAAGACTCCAATTGTTCCGGCCAACACGCCTAACACGCCTGCTTCTTGGCAGTTAGGAACTAAGCCAGCCGGTGGTGGTTCTGGGTACAAACAGCGGTAACAGGGAAAACCCTCATGGGGCTTGATCGTAGCCAGTTGTCCCTCAAACCGAAAAATGCTTCCAGAAATTAAGGTCTTTTTCGCGAAAAAGCAGGCATCATTCACTAAGAACCGAGTGGAAAAATTATCGGATCCATCCAGCACGATGTCATACTTTTCTAGAAGGGCCAGGATGTTCTCTGTGCTGACATGCTCAGGGTAGAGTTCAAGTTTCGTGTCGGGATTCAGCGCCGATAACAATTGTCCACCCGATTCAACTTTTGAAACGCCAATCCTGTCAGTAGTATGGAGAATTTGTCGCTGTAAATTGGAAAGGTCGACGACATCGCCGTCAGTGAGTCCAAGTGTGCCAATGCCTGCAGCGACTAAGTACAGCGCTGCTGGTGAGCCCAGTCCACCAGCTCCAATGACGAGAACCTTGGCATCCTGAAGTTTTTTTTGGCCTTTGCCGCCAACTTCACTCAGAATCATCTGGCGGCTATAGCGATTAATTTGGGAATCAGTAAATTGCATAGAAATTGGGACTCTTATTCCACGACATTGAGTTCAATGGGGTCAACGATGCACCCTTTGAGACGAAGACCTTCGATAGCGCGTTCAATCTCGTCAGCTTCGCCGGTGAACTCTACGTCAAGCCATCCGGTGGTCTCACGAACATCAGCGCGTCGAATGCTCGTCACCACCTGAAATTCCTTCCCAATTTGATACAGGATGGGATCGGGAATGTGCTCTTCAGGGTACCGAATGTGGAAACGAAGTTTGGCCATTTACCTGCCTCCTGCAATGGCGGGAATAATTGACATTTCATCGCCATCTTTCAATGGGGTCTCTTTGCCGGTCAAAAATCGAATGTCTTCTTCATTCACATAGATATTGATGAATCGCCGCACTTCTCCCTGTTCGTCGCAAATGCGTTCTTTAATGCCAGGGTGGGCTGACCCTAAATTTTCAATAATTTCTCCAACGGAATTGCCATCAATTTCCACTTCATTTTTCCCACCGGTCATTGGACGAAGGGGAGTGGGGATGCGTACCTTGATCATGTTGACTCCTCAATGCCAAAAGTCTGAGTAAAGTGTTTGAGACTGGGTTGGATGCGAGTAGGCCGTCCCACCGAGTCGACGACCGCTTCCTGTGTTTTGAGCCCATTTCCGGTGATATACGCGACGGTGACGTCGTTCTTGTGTATCAATCCCTGTTTGACCAATTTCCTTAGCACGCCAATCGTCACGCCACCCGCGGTCTCGGCAAAAATGCCTTCCGTTTGGGCCAGAAGTTTAATGCTTTCGACGATTTCATCGTCCGTAACGGCATCCATGGCGCCATGGCTTTCTGCTACGGTTTTCAATGCGTAGTAGCCGTCTGCTGGATTTCCAATGGCTAAGGATTTGGCAATGGTGTCGGGTTTCACCGGTTTGAAGAAGTCACGGCCATTTTGAAACGCTGTCGAAATCGGCGAGCATCCTTCAGCTTGCGCGCCATTGATTTTGGTTGAGACTGAATCAAGAATTCCAACCTTTTTGAATTCGTTGAGACCTTTCCATATTTTCGTGAGGAGAGACCCGGAGGCCATCGGGACGACAACTTGATCTGGAGCTCGCCAACCCAATTGTTCGGCGGTTTCAAACGCCAGGGTTTTTGACCCTTCAGCATAATAGGGACGGATATTAATGTTCACAAAGGCCCAATGTCGTTCACCTGCGATCTCGCTGCACAAACGATTCACAGCATCATAGTTGCCTTCAATTTCAATCACATTTGGGCGATAGATGAGATTGCCCAAGACTTTGGCCGCTTCAAGGTCGCCTGGAATAAACACATAACACTTCATCCCTGCCGAGGCGGCATGGGCCGAGACCGAGTTGGCCAAATTTCCGGTAGAAGCACAGGCGACGGTTTCAAACCCTAGTTCGCGCGCGCGCGTCAGGGCGATAGCCACGACACGATCTTTAAACGATAGGGTAGGGTGATTGACGCAATCATTCTTAATGTACAAATTGTCGAGACCTAGAAAGGCCCCAAGATTTTTGGCATGCACCAATGGCGTAAAACCAGCATATTTTCCAATAAAATGTGTTCCCTCAACCGGAAGCAGATCGACATAGCGCCAGAGGCTTGTTGGACCAGCAAGAATCGATTCCCTCGAGATGCTCTGTTTGATGGCCGCGTAATCATATTTGACTTCCAAGGGGCCGAAGCATAGTTCACACACGTGAATGTCTTGGGTGGGGTATTCCTTCCCGCATTCCCGACAGATGAGTGCTAGCATTTTTTTTGTCATGATGAAAACCTCGTCTTCACTATCGCAGAGATGGTCGTATGACTCCCGATGAATAGGAGAGAATTACAGCGCACATGCCTCTGGTTCGTCATACGCAAGAAGCTCTGTTATCGATGCCTGTGGACCACAGAGCGCGCATGAGGGATTACGCTTGACGCGTATTTCTCGAAATGTTGTGGTGCGGGCATCAAAGTCTAAGAGTCGATCCGTTAATGGTTGCCCAATCTTCAGAATCAGCTTAATGGCCTCTGTGGCTTGAATCGTCCCAATGATGCCAGCGACCACTCCGATAATCCCTGCTTCCTGACATGTCGGTACGACGCCTGCTGGGGGCGGGTTTTTGAAAATGCAGCGATAACAGGCTGACTCATTCGGCACAATGGTCATGACTCGTCCTTCAAAACGGAGAATGCCACCATGAACGAGCGGTGTGTTTTCCATATAGCAGGCATCATTGATCAAAAACTTGGCCGGGAAATTATCGACCCCATCAATGACCACATCATATTGACTGATTATCTCCCGTGCGTTCTGAGCGGTCAGCCGTTCTTCATACGTATTGACCTGGACATCAGGATTTAAGGCCAGAATCTTTTCTTTGGCTGATTGGGTTTTAGAACGGCCAACATCAGGTGTATGGTGGAGGATTTGCCGTTGAAGATTTGAGAGGTCTACAACATCACTATCAATCAATCCAATGGTGCCAATGCCCGCAGCCCCAAGGTAATACGCAACCGGGCAACCGAGACCTCCGGCACCCACCACAAAGACTTTGGCTTGCGAGAGCTTTTTCTGGCCTTTGCCGCCAACTTCCGGCAAAAGAATATGGCGGCTATAACGCGTAATTTGATCTTCAGTGAAACTCATGACTCTTCAGTTGTATGAGGCAACGATTAAATATTGAAGTATTTTTCCATGCTGAGATAGCGTTCGCCGGTGTCGCAGAGGACTGTCACCACATTTTTCCCTGGGTCAAGCGATTCGGCTACTTTTTGAGCGGCGAAGACATTAGCTCCGGAGGAAATTCCCACCAACAGCCCTTCTTTCTTTGCAAGTTGTTTGGTGGTTTGATAGGCCTCTTCGTCTGTGACCGTCATGATTTGATCAAGTAATGCCTTGTTCAAGACTTTGGGGACAAATCCTGCGCCAATGCCTTGGATCTTATGGGGTCCTGCTTCTCCACCGGATAAGACCGGCGAACCGGCGGGCTCCACTGCCACGATTTTCACGTGAGCATTTCTCTCTTTAAAGATTTCCCCGCAGCCGGTAATCGTGCCTCCGGTCCCTACTGCCGAGACAAATGCATCGACTTTGCCTTCGAGCGCATCCCAAATTTCTAATGCCGTGGTTTTTCGGTGCATCGCGGGATTTGCTAGATTCGAAAATTGATTCGGCATAAAATATTCAGGGTTTTGCTCTACAATACTTTCGGCTTCGGTGATGGAGCCTCGCATTCCTTCCCTGGCAGGAGTGAGGACCAATTGAGCTCCGTACGATGAAAGCAAGCTTGCTCGCTCCAAGCTCATACCTTCCGGCATGACAAGGATTAATTTATAGCCACGCACGGCTGAGATGAGAGCTAAGCCAATGCCCGTATTGCCACTCGTGGGCTCAACGATCGTCCCGCCAGGTTTTAAGAGGCCTTGCTTCTCAGCCTCCTCAATCATATTTAAGCAAATACGGTCTTTCACACTTCCGCCAGGATTGTAGAATTCAGCTTTGCCATAAATGGTGGCTCCTCCTGACGGAGAAAGGCGATTTAACCGTATCAGCGGGGTGCCGCCAATGCCGTCAGTGACACAGGTCAAGAGATGAGCGTTCATGCACCACCGCCCATAAAAAACAAAAACTCAAGCTTGTCATCTTCCTTCAGTGATGTTGTGACCAAGTTTTCCTGATCGACCATCTGGGTATTCACCTCGACAGCGACCAATTGCGGGTCAATATCCTTGGCCTTGAGCACATCCATCACCGTAGAAACATCTAGGTTTTCTATTTTACCGTTTATTGTCAATTGCATCGGTTACTCCAACATACGTACTGAAAATCCCTAACCAAAAAAACGTAACAAACCCTCATAAAGGGAGTCAAGAAAATGGCTGTGAAGAGCGTCTTTAGAGCAGAAGTGGGACTAACTCTTTTGCTCGTCCCTGAAAAGACACATCAACCACTGAGGAGTGGGGTGTGGCCTCCAAATTCAATTCTACCACAAATGCCCCGTGGTCTTTGGCCGCAGGAGCAAAAGAAGCGGCGGGATACACGACACCTGATGTCCCAATGATCAACAGCATGTCACATCGTTGCAAGGCGGCATAGCTGCATTCGAGGTCTTCCGGCGCCAACGATTCTCCAAACCAGACAATATGAGGCCGTAGCAGTCCTCCACAATCAATACAGGTTGGCGGAAATTGCAAAGGCACGTCACGGTTGTGACAAACGTTGTGACATTGCGTGCAGCGGACTTTCCAGATATTCCCATGAATTTCCGAAAGGTGTTGTGTGCCGGCCATCGCATGTAGACCATCCACATTTTGCGTGATCACCCAAAAGTCTGGCAGCTGCCTTTCGAGCTGGACAAGGGCCTCGTGTGCAGCATTCGGTTGTTTCGTGGCAAGTAATTCACGTCGCCAGTTATACCATTCCCATACCAACTTTGGGTCGCGGGCAAAAGCATCAAGAGAGGCCAGTTCTTCCGGTCGAAAATTTTTCCACAGTCCCTCGGCCCCTCGAAACGTGGGCACGCCGCTATCTGCAGAAATTCCTGCACCTGTCAGTACCGTGACAGATCGAGCCTGATGAATCCGATCCCGCACATCAAGTATCGTGAATGAGTTTGGCATATGCTAGAGTTTCATTCTCACGGAGAAACAGAGCATCCAAACATAAACTCTGGCACGAATATTTGCAAGAAAAATGAGAGAGGTTATCCAATTTCAGTAGAGTCGCACATGTGATAAGGATATAATCTGTGACGGGGTTCCTATGAATTTCTCTTTAACCTCGAAGCCGTAGTTTGATCATGGATATGGAGGGGAATGGTGAAAAAAATCATCAAAATTGCACTTTGGGTTGTGTTGGGTGGCATGTTTATCCTGGCAGGGGGTGCCAAGCTGATGGGAAGCCATTCCCAGGTACAACATTTTGCGCAATGGGGTTATCCATTGTGGTTTTTATATCTCACGGGAATCATTGAAGTCGGCGGAGGAATTTGTCTGTTTATCCCGAAGGCGCAGTTCTATGGAATTGTCGTGTTGAGCGTCACAATGGTAGGTGCAGCACTCACACACCTGAGGGCCGGTGAAATGGGGGCTTTTCCTGTTCCGGTCGTGCTTCTCTGCCTTTTGGTTATGTTGGCATGGACTATGCGGCATCCGCCAAAAAAGAATGAAGAGGATCACGAGAATACGTAATGGAACTCAACACGTTCCCTGCTTGTACATTCATGAAAGTTGTAACCGTCGTCTATTGCTGTGTAGTGATGGGAACGAGTGCTGGTGCCCAATTGAGCGATTCGCGGAATTCTCGAGAGCCTCTTCCAGGCGTATCGGATATTTCACTGGTTGGCATTGCGGTTGATATGGGGGCGGCTCAGCATTTCATGCAACCTCAAGCCATCATTGGGGTTCTTCAACCTCGTCTGGAGACTATAGGCTATCGTGTGGCTCTGGCTCCTACGCATTCACCTGATGGTCTTTGGCTTCAGGTTGATTGTCATGCTCTTCCAGAGAAAATAGGCCCACGGCCTCCTAGAGTTTCACAGAGATCATCTGCCAAGGGTCGAAGACTTGGTCCGCCCTGTCAGTTGGCGTATAGATATCGGCGCGAAGTGATCCCCTGGAAAAATGTGGATCGATTGATCTATTCCGAAAGTGTGGCCACGATGAAGAAAATTGCGCAAATTTCTCCGCCTCTTAGGCCGCAAGAATGTGTGGAGAAATTCTTGCGTCTCTACGATGTTCCGGTATTGGTGGCTGCGGAATGGGGTCATGTCGACCGGTTATTACAAGTCCTCAACCGACCAGAGACTCCCATAGCCCGACAGCGCTTGATTCTCACGTTATTAGGCGAAACGCATGTTGCAAGAGGGTATCCGGTTCTCGTGGAAAAGCTGCAAGACATTCGACTAGCAAAGGAAGCAGCTGAGGCGTTAGGGTTTTTTGGCCTTCAAGCACAAAAGCATTTACTTCCTCTTCTCCAAGATCGTTCTGATCCTCAACTTCAAGTCGCTGCCGCTAAAGGCCTGGGGAGAATTGCTGCCGCCACTGGAAACAGCGAATATACTTCTCTCTATATGAAAATGGTGGCCGACAGGACTCTTGATCTTCGTGTGCGCACTCAATTGGCTTGGGCCTTGGGCAAGGCTCCAGATATGCGGTCCTATTCTACCCTGCTTGAAATAGAGGCGTATATGTGGAACGACTCTTCCCCTGATCATGATCTCCAACAATTCCGAGAGGCCGTTGATTGGAGCATTCGTGAAGTGAAACAAGGCGGACATGGAGATAACTTTTGAATAACCGAGACGCGTGTGAGTCATCTAGAATGCGCATGAATTATCTGAGAGTTTGAGTCTCCCCACATGTTGGATGTTGTGCTCTACGAACCAGAAATTCCGGGGAACACTGGAAATATTATTCGCCTGTGCGCGAATACAGGATTTGGTCTGCACTTGATTCATCCCTTGGGGTTTGAATTAGATGACAAACGGGCTCG
Organism: Nitrospirota bacterium; assembly: GCA_003233615.1. Taxonomy (GTDB): domain Bacteria; phylum Nitrospirota; class Nitrospiria; order Nitrospirales; family UBA8639; genus Nitrospira_E. Next base: position 3,870 of record QIMB01000078.1, on the reverse strand, counting down.
CCGCGCCGGATTAGATTATCATGAGCTCGCTCGGATGAAAGATTATCCTACGTGGAAAGATTATCTAGTCGCCAGAAATCCAACCAGAATATTTGCCATTACGACAAAGGGCCAAAGGGTCTATCACGATGTGACGTTCAAGTCTGGTGATGCGTTAGTATTTGGTCCAGAAACGCGGGGTCTGCCTGCCTCGTTCTTAGATATTCTTCCTCCTACTCACCTCTTACGCATTCCTATGCAGCCGGACTGCCGCAGTTTAAATTTAAGTAATGCAGTTGCAGTCTTGGCCTATGAAGCCTGGCGTCAGTTGCAGTTTGTCGGGGCGAAATAAGATACGCAAAGAACCTCCAATAGACCTAGAATTCGTGTCTGCCTCTTTACTCATCTAGATCCACCTACTACATGTACAGGGTGATTGCCTCGGCGATATCAAGGCCATACACTATGCCATATACCCCCTCCTATCATTACTAAATATCCAGAGCTACTTACGGAGGTCTGACATGCGAATTATTCAATTTATGAGTATTCTACTGTTCGTCTTTGTTCCAAATTCAGCGAATGCGCAATTCGACTTTTTGGACGGTCTTCAAGAGATAGGGATGGAGCTGCTGGATAAATCGGGGAGTGGTGGATTGAGTAACGAAAAGATTATTTCGGGACTCAAGGAGGCGCTTGAGGTCGGAACGGAGAATACCGTCCAGCTTACGGGCAGTACGGATGGATATCTCAAAAATGAAGCCATTAAAATTTTACTTCCTGAAAAATTACAGAAAATGGACAAGATGCTACGCATGGTAGGGTTCGGACCACAAATCGATGAATTCGTTGTGAGTATGAATCGATCGGCTGAGCAAGCTGCCCCATTGGCTAAGCCAATCTTTACGGGCGCGCTGACCGAGATGAAATTTGAAGATGCCACAAAAATCTTAAATGGCGGAGATACTGCAGCGACCGATTACTTTAAGGAAAAGACCAAAGGCAAATTAGCAGAGGCGTTTAAACCGAAAGTGACAGAAGCGATGGACCAAGTAGGCGTGGCTGCTCAATAGAAGTCTTTGGTGGGCCAATACACTTCACTGCCATTTGTCAACGCCGAACAGTTTGATCTCGACAACTATGTGGTGGGGAAAAGCTTAGATGGTTTATTCCATACGCTGGCCCAAGAAGAACAGAAGATTCGAACCGATCCTGTTGCCCGGGTCACCGATTTACTCAAAGAAGTGTTTGCCAAATAGAAGTCGTATTTATTTGCTATTCAGCGAATCCAATCGTGGTCGCCGCATGTCGTGAGCTTCTGGATTCGCGTGCTTGCTGCGCCTTGTCTCAATCAAAAATCTGGCCTCTCAATTGTAGGGGGTATTTCGTATACGGACTCTTCGTTGCCCATACAGTGGGTACTCTTTGCCCACTCGTCCTAGCAAGCTCCTTCTCTCCGCATAATTTCCTCCTCTTTTGTTGATGTTTCATGTGACTATTTTCGGCATAAAACTTGAGAATGTATTAACAGGCTTTTCAGTTCTTTGATGGTGTCAAGGAAAGAATTATGACGAGATGAGTAACTCCTTCAATCTGTGGGAATTCTTGAGTCGCGACGTCGTGTTCTTGGGAGGGCCGTCCAGCCCTATGTTGAGTTGGCTAGGGGTCTTTGGGCTGCTGCTCTTTTTCCTGTGGCACGTGATGAAGTTAAAGAAGGAGGTCTCTTCTATTCAGCGAGGGTTTGAACGAGTCCATCCCTTCTTGGTGACTCTTGCCCAAGAGCGTGGAGATGTTGATCGCGACCGATTCACGTTTCGACCTGAAAAGGCCGTCACCACTCAAGCCAGTCGGCGAGTGGACCCAACGATGCGTAGTGACTGTCATGATCTTCAGGCGCTCGATATGGAGATGAACAAAGATCCTCTGTTTCGTGGGCCATGGGCACAATATCGCATGACGTTAATTCTGGAACAGGTCCCGTGGTTTGTCGAGCCGCGTGTGTTCAGCACGAGGCGAGCAGAAGAGATATTGACGCAAGAAGCGCTTATGGCTAGCCGCATCAATCTACCGTTTTATAGTCAATTTCCATCATTGGTCACTGGCATGGGTTTATTGTTGACCTTTCTCGCGTTGTTCATCGGCCTTGGCAAGCTGCATGCAGATGGAAGTGAGATTGTCGGTATTCAGGGACTGATCAATGGATTGGCGGGGAAGTTCTTGACCTCTATTGTAGGACTGATAGTGGCCAATGTGTTTACTTTTATTGAAAAGCCCTTAGTGTCCCGGCTCATGCATGCCCATCACACATTTCTTGGATTAATCGACCAACTGTTTCCCCGGAAAACCATGGAACAAATGCTTGAACAACTCACATCTTTTCATGGCGAGAATCAGGGTATTCGTGTCATGCCAGGCGACGTTGTTCCTTCTTTTCATAGTGGAGGGGGAATGACTGGGCTGGCTGGACCCATGGCCAGTCTGACGTCGAGCATTCAGTCCTTGACCAAATTGCAAGAGGAAGCGCATGCGGATATGCGTCGCACGATGGTAGATCTCCCGGGAGTCATCAGACATGAACTACAGGCTTCACTTCACGAATTAGCTGAAACAATTGGTGATCTCACTAAAGTTCTCAAAGACGCATCATCCCACAATGTTCCACTGGAGCAGGGTTCCCATTATCGCCCCTTCTTGTGGAAAGCCCCCGCGGACCTCTCTGCATCTTCCGGTACCAATCTTTTTGAAAAGAACAAATCCTGGCCTCGGTGGCCGTGGATTCCTAAGCAGCGGCGTACAGGATGAAGTGGCCGACTCATTACGGGACAGATTCTTTTCCCATGACACATGGCATGACCGACCTGATGACGTCGCTGGCTATGGTCTTCATCCTGCTCTTTGCTGCCTTTATCACACAGACATCCTCTGAGGCACAGTCAGAACTACAAGAATACAAAGAGAACGTGCACGTGGCGTTACAGGACCACTTTAGGCGTTTGGATCTTTCTCTTGAGGCCGACCCTCGTGATCCTCTCACGCTCATGATTGTTATTCCCGAGGATGTGCTGACATTCGAGTTTGGCCAGAGTCGGCTTTCGGTTCAGGCAAACCGATTTTTAGAAGAGGCGATGCCGTTCTATGTCTCGGCTGTCTGCGGACCTTTGCGAGACACAATCGATTCTCTCGCCATTCAAGGTCATACAGATGATCGTGGAAGTGATGTCTACAATCTACAACTCAGCCAAGCACGATCATTGGCGGTGATGGTCAAGGGACTGGAGGTTATTCAGACTCACACGCCTGCAGCGTATCAGTGCTTTCACGAAATGACCTCTGCCTCCGGTCGTGGGAGACAAGAGTTGATCTATGACGCTCAGAATCGAGTGGATCGTAAAAAGAGTCGTCGTGTTATTTTTACAATCCGTCTCCGTTCCACCGAACAACGTCATATTGCCAACAGGCTTCCCAAAGACCCTGCATCTGTTTCCCTCCGCCTACCAATACATCAGTCATAACCGTCAATTAGGGCCTAGAAACGCGCGCGCGCTATTTGAAAACATTCAGAGTCACAGGCCGTTTACGAGGAGCAATCGTGGCATTATTTAGTTGCCATGTAGACGTATGATTCTGTACGCGTTTGTCTTAATGATCGAGCGATGTACGTTTTCCATATGAACGTCTTCGATTGAAGTATTGGTTCCCCTAAATTCTTCCTATCAGCCATTCCTATCTATTGAACCGAAAGACGGCAGTAGGGCGCGAAAAAGCTGTGCAAGCAATTGATGTGCACAGGGAATTCGAAAATTGCGTGGTCACCTTGTAGGTGATGAGTCAATTTTTAAATTTTCTAAGCGCGTTAAGGGTTTGTGCAGACTTTCGTGATCCAACTGCTGT
>QIMB01000149.1 GCA_003233615.1 Nitrospirota bacterium | reverse complement strand
CGTACTTCCACTTCGAGGTAGGGCATGTCCAAAATTTCTTGAATTTTTGATTCTGGCATACGAATGTTTTTCTTTTGACGTTTCGATTCTGCTGCCTCGCGACGACCAAAGTATTCCAGCCAATAGTGGCGTGTTCTCAAGATTGCATGGGTCCCGCAGGGTTCTACTTCTGGGTCGGCACCCACCCGGCTCACTTTCTCAGAGGCTTTCATGACTGCGGCCACGTCTTCCACGGACTCTGCATTTTCCATCGTCTGCCGACCAGTTTCAAGTGCTTGATGGGCTTCTTCAATACTAAGAGTCAAATCAATGCCATGTGAAACAGAAGGTAGAGTAGTCACACCCATGCTCAACAAGGCGAAAATGAAAAATGTCCGGCGAATGAACGATGAAGAGCTAATACCCATAATAGGTTCTCCTTGAACCTAGAATCTGCAGTTGGGTCACGAAAATCTGCGTACGCTCTTCACGCACCTAGGGAAATCAAAAAAACTCTCATCACCCACAAGGTGACCAAGAGTGTTGTGAATTCCCTATGCACGTGCATATCGTACACAGCTTTTCCGCGCTCAACTGCCGTTTCTAGGTTAAATCGATTGCACATACCGAAATATAATTGCGAAATTGTAGAGAAGCCTTTGTAGGTTTGCAATCCCTTCATGGAAGTCTCAGAAAAGATGGAAAGTGTGGGGAGGGAGATGGCGTAGGAAGTGAGGAGTGAAAAAAAAGAGTGACTGCGGGTCTTTCTCCTCACGCTGTCCACCTCACGTTCTTGCTGTTATTCCTTAATTGCTTTGTAGAAAAAGTTGACTCACTCTCGATTCTTCGGTAAATTAACTTACTGTTAGATAGAAAAAGGTGGGCCGTTCCCTGTACGGCACCAACATTTGGGATTCCCGCCTCAGGTACTCACTTTCCCCAATCAACTGTATTCATGTCTACAAGCCAATCTTCTTTGTGAAGAGGTGTGAAATGAGACTGCCATCACCAGGGAGGATCCATGGATCTTAAAAAAGTTGAACAGGTCTACAGTAAGTATGCTTCCATGTATGACCATACGTTTGGCAAGGTATTTCAACAGTCGAGAGAATCAGCGGTTCGCGGGCTGCCTGTTCAGCCAGGGCATCGAATTTTAGAAGTAGGAATTGGCACTGGCGAGGCTTTGCCATTGTACCCTTCCCATTGTGAAGTCCTGGGAATCGATTTGTCAGAGGGGATGTTGCAGCATGCCCGGCGTCGTGTGGAAGAATACCAACTTGACCATGTGACGCTTCAGTGCATGGATGCGGGGAATATGGATCTTCCGGATGATCATTTTGATATCGTGATGGCGGCGTATGTGGTCACAGCTGTTCCTGATTATCGTCTTGTGGTGGATGAGATGATTCGCGTGTGTAAGCCAGGTGGGCGGATCGTCATGCTCAATCATTTCAGTAATGGGAATAAAGTCATTGCGGCTGTCGAAAAATTTATTTCCCCGTTGTGCAAACATATTGGCTTTCGAACGGATTTGGCCCTTCATACGGTGCTAGAAGGGACATGTCTCACCGTGGCCAGTAAAAAGAAAGTTAACCCTCTTCGCTTCTGGCACCTCGTTGAATGTGTGAATAAGAAGGACGGGAATCATCAAGCCGTGTTCGCCAATGGTTTTGCGACGAATGGGCATACATTGTGATATGGGGCACGTTCTGAACCGTAGATCGTAAATTTTTAAAACATTCCTCTCATTTTTCTCCTCCTCACGCTTTTCCACTCGCGTTCTTTGCTGTATCTGCGAGGTGCTACACACGTCCCTGTTAGGACTTGAGAAAGCATAACTTGGACATTCGCATCCAAATCTTCTGGCCATCTTTGATCGCGCCTCAATCGAAAAAGCTCAACATAATTCTACGACGTCCTGGTTTTTCTGCATCGTTCCGTCCAAATCTGCCACAAATCCTGTTGCGAATGTGTGCAAGCGATTTGTTCTCAAGTTCTCTGTCTCGATAGTCGGACAATGAAAGTTGCTACCTGTCTTCAACATGTGCCCTTCGAAGGTCCTGGTGTGTTTCGTCACGCCTTAGAAACACGAGGTTATATGGTCAAAATAACCCTGGGACCCTCAGAAGGATTGCCGAAAGATCCCGGAGATTTTTTATTGATCATGGGAGGGCCGATGTCGGTGAATGATCCTGATTCCTGGATTGCAAAAGAACTACAACTCGTCAAACGGGCGATGGATAACGGTATCCCCATCCTTGGCATTTGTTTTGGATCACAATTATTAGCCAAAGCTTTGGGTGGCTCGGTGGTGTCTGGGCCAACCTTCGAAATTGGGATGGTCGAGGTCACGATAACGGATGAAGGGAAAAGAGATCCAGTTTTCAGCCAACTGCCGTCTACGTTTCCAGTCTTTCAATGGCATGGAGAAGGCATCAACCTTCCACCACAGACGCAGTCTTTGGCGGCCTCGGCGGATTTTCCTGTTCAAGCCTTTTGTGCGCAGGATCGCTGCTACGGATTGTTATTTCATCCGGAAATGGAAGAAGGCGGGATAGACGCACTCTGTCATGAATGCCCGGAGGATGTCCAAAAAGTGGGAATCCTTCCTGACCGGATTCAAGCGCAAGCCACACCACATCTGCCGACTTTGCATCAATTCGCTGACCGATTGATTGGGCATTTAGCCCAATAGTGGTATTTCCCTCTGCTGACTTCCGCCTGTTCGCCGAACATAATCATTTCGAATCTGCCCGCTGGTTAACTGTCCACACTCCTCTATTCCGCGACCTCTGCTGCAGTTTTTAGGTTAAGCAGAGCGTGAACTGAAGGTGAAAAAATGTTGCAGTGTCCCCAATCGGGGATCGGTAGATCGCCTTGGGTCCTATGAAGAGGGGGAATGTTGAAAAAAGCCGCCAACTGCGTTCCCTGCCTTCGCCGTAACGGCTTCGCGTAGGCAGGTTGCCCTTTTGCCATGGTCACGTACTGTGCGTACACTCCGGTGCGTCAAAAAGGCTGCGGTCTGGCTGGACGAACCTTATTACCCATTCCCTTGGCCACTGACGTCGATTCCATCTTGGGAATCTATAGGCTATGGGAGTGTTCATATTCAACAGGTCCAGAGAGGATGCGACAATGGGAAGTTTTTTACAGGTCCTTACTTTGACACTTTTGACCAGATGCGCTTGACCCATCCATCATCCGTAGAACTTTTTAAATCATCTGAATCTGGATTGACGAGAAAGGGCAATGTCATATTCCGAAAGATTTTGGCTATGGCAGATTTTGGAAATGTTTCCACCAAGGGGTAGCCCGTATTCATAGCCTGACTGACCATTGGATAATCATTCGGAATAATCCACGAAGTCTGATGATGAAAGATCTTTTCTGTTTCCTTTAACAGGCCATTTTCTTTTTCGATATAACGATTGAGAACCCATTGCACTTTAGAAGACGGGATTCCTGCTCGTTCGAGATATTCTAAGACTAGTTGTGTTCGCTTCACGATGGGTATGGTGAGCGTTGATAATACGAAAATGGTAGCAGAGAGCCCGAACGCCATGGTGGTGTTTGCGTCCAAGGTATGGCCACAGTCGATGAGGACAAAATCAAATCGTGTTTTGAGTAATGTGATGATAGGTGCTATCCATTCCGTCGCGAATGGCGTGGCCTGAATGTCTGTATATCCTGAGGAGATGATGTGCAGGCCTGAGTCATGTTTGACTAGGAATCGATCGAGTGAGGCCTTGTCAAGGCGGAGCACGTTGCCCCCAAGTTCGCAAAGGGTGTGAGGCATCGTGACATTAAGAAATAGGGCTAAATCTCCAGCATGGTGATTTAATTCAAGTAGGACGACTGAAGGCGCCTTGTCAGATTTTTGAAGGCTTACACCAAAATTGACCGCAGTTGTTGTTGTGCCGATCCCGCCACGTCCCCCAAAGAAACTCATCACCATCCGTGGTTTTTTTCTTCGTTTTTTGGGAACCCTCCCTCTGCGAGTCGCACATCGATCAAGAGCTGCGGTGATTTCCTTGATCTGTAGAGGTCGGGGAAAAAAATCTTGTACCCCGACTTGGATGGCCTGTGCAGCCAAAGTCATATCTTCGATTTCGCTGGTGAGGAAGACGTCTGGCCCGCTGCCATGCTGTGTGATCGATTTGATAAAAGATAGTGTGGGATGATGATCGTAGCCAGCTTCTAGAATGATTAATTCGGCTACGGTTGATTGGCCATACGTTGTATGCTCTAGGCAGAAATGAGGGTGGGCCGCAATGACGTCCTCGAATATTTTTTGAGCCTCTTTTGTACGGAGTCGCAGTTCGACGACTATATCACTTACGTTGTGGGAAGGAGCAATGATTGACCGTTCTGCTTCATGGTGTGATGAGGGCCATTGCTGTAGCTTCATCTTGCCACCACGGTTATTAGCTCCTGGGGTGACGGGAGTGTGGAGTGTTGATTCTGATGTACAATCAACCTGTCCAATGTTGTGCTGTTTTTCTTGCGTGATGCAGGCCTGAGTTGCCTGGAGACGAACCCGTGGATAGTTTGAGTGGCTACCTGGTGCACTCGTGTGTTCCTACGTCTCTGTTGCTTGTGAGTTGAGGTTACACTCATTCCGTTCTCCACACAAACGAGAGGCATGATTGATTATTTCGGATGATTGAGAGCGGTTCTTTACCTGCGCAAGAGAAGCGAAGCATTCGACAGGTTCAGTAAAGCAGATCGGATGGTACCGCAATACGTTCGAAATCTGGTACGGTTACGGTCTATCTTCGTAACGACTCAGGTATGTATGCGGAAGATTGAAGGTTTGTATGCAGTACGTCACGCTCCGATCAAGCAAATCACGTCCTACATGGTTTGGACAGTCTTTGGTTCGATCAGTAACGAATCCTGTTGTATGATCACGCATGCTCGGCCGCTAGAAACGTTCGGCCTTCAGTCTGTCCACCCGAGTCGTTAGACATATCTTTGACAACCTTAGAAAAGGAGTACGATTGCATGGCTGGGTTTCCCATTCAGTATGCGGAGCGCATCCGCACTTTACCGCCGTATTTGTTTGCTGCCATCGATGCCATGAAGCGAAAAGCTATTGAGGGGGGCATGGATATCATTAACTTGGGTATTGGGGATCCGGACTTGCCAACTCCTGAGCCCATTATTGAATCGTTGAAGCGGGCGGCCGGTGATCCGAAGCATCATCAATATCCATCATATGATGGCATGCTGTCGTTTCGGACAGCCGTAGCACAGTGGTACAAGCGTCGTTTCGGTGTGTCAGCCGATCCCAAAACGGAAATACTCACGCTCATTGGGTCGAAAGAGGGAATTGGCCATGTGCCACTGGCTTTTGTCGATACGGGAGATGTCGTGTTAGTCCCAAGCCCGGGGTATCCTGTGTATCCCGTCGGCGTGAGTTTTGCCGGAGGAATTTCTCATTATATGCCCCTCACTAAAGACAATGGGTTTTTACCCGACTTAGATGCCATTCCCAAAGACGTGGCACGCAAAGCTAAATTGATGTTTTTGAATTCTCCGAACAATCCGACATCGGTTGTCGCGAGTAAGGAATTTTTTAAAAAGGTCGTCGATTTTGCAAAAGAGCATCACATCATTGTGTGTCACGATGCGGCCTATTCGGAAATTTATTACGATGGAAAGCGACCGTGCAGTTTCTTGGAGGCGGAAGGCGCCATGGAAGTGGGCATTGAATTCCACTCCCTTTCGAAAACCTTCAACATGACAGGTTGGCGAATTGGTTTTGCTGTCGGACGCCAAGAAGCTATTGCTGGATTGGGAAAGGTCAAAACGAATATCGATTCCGGTGTCTTTCAAGCGATTCAAGAAGCGGGCATTACTGCATTGGAATTGGATGATTCCGTCACCAACGACCTGAGAGGAATTTATCAAGAACGTCGGGATGTGTTAGTCGCCGGGTTACAAAAGCTTGGGTTGGCATTGGACCCTCCCGACGCAGCCTTTTATGTATGGATCGAAGTCCCAAAAGGGTTTACGTCAGCCTCGTTCACCGCACATCTCATTGAAAAAATGGGAATTGTGACGACACCTGGTAACGGATTTGGTGATCCAGGAGAAGGCTACATTCGTATGACGGTGACGACGACTAAAGAACGATTGGCAGAAGCAGTCGACCGCATGCAAAAAATCAGCTGGTAGGAGATCAAGGGAGAAGTAAGGCTGAAAACGTGAAACGTCAGGCGTAAAACAGACTATCATTTTGCTTTGACGACTGACGTTTCACGTCTGCCGCCTCACGAAGGAAAATTCTCCTACCTTCTCACTTTTGCGGTCGTTTGGTCTTGTTCTTGAAGCCATTGCTCAAGTTTCTCAGTGTCGGTTTCCACCATTTCTACATTGATAGGCATCTAATCTGTGTCCATGAGTAGTATGGTTCCATTTCGACGAACGATGAACATGCTTTGGGGAAGATGATCAAGGGTTGTACGGTTTAGGGGCGTGTCAAGTTCAGGCATGAACCACCGTGGTTGGATGCAGGTATTCGCTCAGTGCGTTAGTCAGGAGTCTCAAATCAGGAATGCTGAACATGAGCATAATATCCCCGGCCAGATCGTAATCATCGATGGTAAATTGCGTTTGAGCCCAAAGAATAATTTCGGAAGAATCTGACGGAGTGGGCTGCAGTAATCCCTTCATTGAGGTTTCTTGATAAAACGGCACGGAATAGATGATTCGATGATTGAGGACGTTGGCTAAGGAGCCCATGATGCAGTTGAGCACAATGTTTCCAATTTCGGTGAGCGTGGCTTCCCGCAAGGAATCCATGGTGTCAGGATCTTCTGATTCTCCATTTAAGGCGACAACCAATGCGTTTGCGCTTCCGGTAGGGAAGAGTAAGCAAGAGGATCCGGAAAACGTTCCTTGAAAGGGTAATTGCACAGAGGACATTGTAGTATCCTGCATTTTCTGAATTTCTGTAGACAGTTCCTCCATTTTCCCAATTTGCAGAGAGGGGATGTGCAATCGGATCGATTTTTCTAACAATTGATTGAGAGATCCAGCAGCTCGTCCCACGCCGATGTTCAACAATTCTTGTAAGGTTTCCAGTTGTTCAGGACTTATATGCATGGGATCTCCGTAGATTGTGGCGTAAGGATTTTTTCTAACGCTTCTTGCAATTCAGCTTCTTTGGTTGGCTTGTTCAAACATATGGTGGCACCAAGCTCGAGACATCGGATTTTCAGCCATTCCTGTATATCAGCCGTGAGCATAATGATGGGCAGTCTAATGTTTCGGGCTTGCAAGGCTTCAAGTGTCTGGAGTCCATCCATGACTGGCATCAGATTGTCCAAGATCATACAATCTGGCGGGTTGGCGCCAATTTTTCCAGCGCTTCTTGATCATTGCCAGCCGTTTTGATTTCGTGCCCTAAGTTTTTGAGAAGTACTGATAAGATGATACGTTGGGAAGAGGAATCATCAGTAATAAGAATTCGACTCATAAGGGTGTTTGCTCCTTATTGATTGCGGGCTTGCTTGTTATACCGCAGCAGAGAAAATACTGTCTAAAGCTTTTCGCAATTGGTCTTGTTTGACAGGTTTATTTAAGAACGTGGTGACGCCGAGCTCAAGGCATCGGTCTTTCATCGATTCCTGCACATCGGCGGTCAGAACAATGACCGGTAATGTCATGCCTCGAGATTCTAACTGTTCGAGGAGTTGCATCCCATTCATGGTGGGCATAAGCATGTCCAAGAGCAAACAGTCAGGAGGATGGGCTTGAATGTTCTCCAACGCGTCTTGGCCATTACAGGCTGTCTCCACTTTGTGCCCAAGTTTCTGGAGCATGCCCAATAGAATTCTGCGTTGGAATGACGAATCATCAATGAGGAGAATGTGGATCATGAAGGGGAATGCTCCTTCTTGGTTGTCAGGTGGTTAGATGAAGGTCAACCCTTCGAGTTACCTGAAGGTCTGTGATTTCGTTGCAATGCAGAATGTTGTGAAAACCGTACGTGCCTTGTGTTGAAATGTACGTGAGTTATGAGCATGAAGCCTCCGTCGGTACCGAGGCAGAGAAAATGTTTTCTAGAGCTTGCCGCAATTGCTCTTGTTTGACGGGTTTATTTAAGAACGTGGTGACACCGAGTTCGAGACATCGGTCTTTCAACCATTCCTGTACATCGGCGGTCAGGACAATGACCGGCAATGTCACACCTTGAGATTCTAATTGTTCGAGGACTTGCACCCCATCCATGATGGGCATGAGCATGTCCAAGAGCAGACAGTCAGGAGCGTGGGCTTGAATTTTCTCTAACGCTTCTTGGCCATTACAGGCTATATCCACTTCATGGCCGGCATCGGTGACGATGGCAGAAAGAGTTCTGCGTTGAAGTAATGAATCATCCGTAATAAGTACACGGCTCATGTAATAGGCCCTCCGATGAGTAAGTAGGTTTGAAGGATGTTCATGTGTTCATCCACAGACGACGCCAGATCTTTCCTCTGGGATAGTCTCAAGATACTATTGCTATGTTTCGGATGTTTTAAGGAGATCTTTATAGGATAAAGAAGGAATGCAAGCCGTGTGAGGGATTAGGCGAAAAATTGGAGTAGTGAGGAATGCCCAAAAGTATGTCTCTTGCTCCTTATTCTTCACTCCTGATTTTTCCGGCGTTGAGGATGGTGTGAAGTGAGCCGAAGCCTAGGCCCATGTTTTGGCAGACCAGGTATTGTCGGTCGAAGCGGTTGGTGGTATTCATCATGTGGCGAATGGCAGAGAGTTTGGCCAGGCTCCACATGGGTAGATGAAAGACAGAAAGGGGATAATCTGTGCCAAAAATCAAGCGATCAAAAATCTCAGGATGATGCCGGAGTTTAAGCAACATGCCAAGACGATTAGGAAGCGTGAGGGCGGAAATATCCGCATAGAAGTTTGGGTAATGATTCACAAACTCTAACAATGTGGGGTAAAACTTTTCATACAACATGAGTCCGTAACTACAGGCATGGGCGGCAATCACGGTCGCCCCTTCATCCAGGGCGGTACGAAGTCTGTTCGGGTCACCCACGGATTGATCTTTTCCCATGAGGCTGAACTCATACCCCACATGGCTGAGCAGTGGGAGGCCCAACTTAGCCAGTTCTCGATAGAAATTTTTGTAGCGGGAATGGCCTGGATCGAATTGCTGGGAATTAGGCAGAACCTTGACGAGTACGGCTCCGGCTTCTGCGCAACGATGGAGTTCTTCAATCGCATCAATCCGTTGTGGGTTAATCGACACGCCAGGTAAAAATTCGTTGGGATATTCTTTTGTTTGTTGAAGGACATAGTCATTGCTGATAAGGAATTCCGTGGCTTGGTGGTTGATACGGCCCTCGTTGGTGTACACCCCATCCATTCCGAGCAGGACGGCTTGTTGGACATAGCGTGATGCGCGTAATTCCCCCAACAAATCTTGGATGTATTTTCGATTGGCCGCGCCCGGGTCGGTTGGGGAAAGCTGGTGTTTCCATAATAAGAAACGGAAGAGAGGGCTCTTGAGCATAGAAGAGGAAATCAAGCAGCCATTGTTGCCTTCCGGCAAGGCGGCCAGATGCACATGACAATCGATTAAGGATTGTTCAGGGGTGTTGATCATGGTCCTTCAGCTCAAGTGCGATGCGTTTGAGAGCACGTAAGTCCAACTTGCCCGTTCCTAAGACCGGCAGTTGCTCGACTTTCATGAAGTTGTCGCGTCGTGGAATAAAAAGATTCGGGAGGTCAGTGGCCGTCACCGTCTCCAGTAAATCTGGGATCATGGATTCTTCAAGCATGTGTAGGACGATGAGTTGTTCTCCTTTGCGTTCGTCAGGAACAGCCGTGACGGCTAGCATCCTGTCCTCAGCCTGAATGGCTTGGTGTAAGGCTTCCTCAACCTGACCATGTGGAACCATTTCTCCGCCGATTTTTGAAAATCGTGACAGGCGGTCGGTAATGGTCAAAAACCCGTCTTCATCAAGTTTGGCAATGTCCCCAGTGATATACCATTCTTCATGCATGGCTTGTGCTGTTAAATCTTCACGACCTAAATACCCTTCCATGACATTCGGACCTTTCACCAGCAGCATTCCTGCCGTGCCCATGGCTAATGGCTCATAGGTGTCAGGATCAACAATACGAAGTGACACACCAGGAAGGGACTTTCCGACCGTACCCCGTCGCGAAGCGGGTTGAAAAAACCCTGCTGCACGAAAGTCCGGACAATTGACAGCAATCACCGGGGCACATTCCGTCACTCCGTAGCCTTCGATAGGGCGAATGCCAAAGCGTTCTTCAAAAGCTGTCAGAAGTCGATCCGATAATTTTTCCGCACCCGTTAGGACAATGCGAAGGGAGCCGAATTGTTCCGGAGTGCATCGACGAACATAGAGTTGTAAAAATGTGGGTGTTGTTATGAGCACTGTAATTGTGTGGCGATGAATAAGGTCGCCGATTCTGCCGGCATCTAACGGGGATGGATGAAAGACAACTCCAGCCCCGTGAATGCTGGGAAACCACAAGGTGGCTAAATATCCGAAAGAATGAAAAAACGGTAAAATGCCCAGCACCCGGTCATGTTTATCTATGTGCAGCAGTTGCGCAACACCTTCCACGTTCGAATCTAAATTGAAATGACTCAACATCACGCCTTTGGGATCTCCTGTGCTACCGCTACTGAAAATAATGGTGGCTAAATCTTCAATGGTGGGGTGCGTAATAGCCCCACAGGCCCTTTCAAGCACCCGGATGGGGGCAAACAGCGCAAGCAACAAGGCGGTGATTTGTGCGCGTGAGTCAATTGTTTTTCGCACATCCTCAATCCAAATGGGGATGAGGTTGGTTGGTAGCTCGATTTTTGCTTTTTCTAAAAAGACTCGATTGGTCAAAACAGTCATCAAGCCAGCTTGCTTTGAGGCTGACTCTAGTCCTGTGACTCCAGCCGTATAATTCAAATTGACTGTGGTACGTCCGGAAAGTGTGGCAGCAATATTCGCCAGCGCGCCACCTACGCTGGGTGGTAGGAGTAGCCCAACTGTATGTTGTCCGTCCCAAGGTGCTCGTAAGGCTCTTGCTAACGCGATGGCTCCTGTAAGCGCTTGGAAACAGGACACATGAGGTTTCGTGGCATCGCCAAATACAAAGCGGAAGGGGTGTGTACGCATGGATGAGACAAAACTATGGTGTAGCGGTCGGCTGCTGGTTTTCCGCATGGCCCAGGCCGTTTCACCCAAATCTTGAATGGCTTGACGTACATTGTCAGCGGTTGTTGTCGATGGAAGGGGTGCACCAAGAGAAAGGGTGATGGGATAGGGAATACGGGTCGGCCATTTGGCTAAAAATTTTCCACCAATAAAACTAAAGATGCTGCCCCACACCCGATCAAGATTGATTGGAATAATGGGAATATCCCGACCTTTGACAATGCGAGTAAAGCCAGCACGAAAGGGTAAAAGATTCCCCGTGCGCGTGATTTGGCCTTCGGGAAATATGCAGACTAATTCTCCGTCATCAAGCCGGCGTCCTGCTTCTCGTAGGGCATACAAGATTTCTTTTGGCGATCCATTGGACGAAATCGGAATGGCCCCCATGATTTTAGCAAACGGATGAAGGAATATATTGTCGTAATAGATTTGATCCACAAGAAATCGAATTGGCCGATCTGTGGTGGCTAAGAGAAAGAATCCGTCAATGAAGGACACATGATTTGGGATTAACAGCGCGCCTCCTTCTTGAGGGATGTGTTCTCTTCCAAGAATGGTGAGTCGATAAATGCTGTGAGTGAACAGGACCAACACGAGACGGATGAATGTTTCAGGAAGTTTGTACATGGCCCAGAACGTGAGCAGGGCGCTTCCTATCCCGGATACGAGGAAGATGGTGCTGGCACTCAAACCAATGGTTGCGAACAATCCACACCCCAGAGATCCCAATAGCACTCCTCCGAATACCAACGTATTCGAGAAGGCAATGACGGCTCCCCGGCGATCAGATGGCGCTCGCCATTGAATCAGTGCATTGAGAGGCACCACGACAAACCCGCTTGAAAGACCAAGGCACGCCATTCCCACAAGTGTGCCGTTTAGCTCGGGCTTCAATAGGCCTAAGGCCATGAGGCTGAAGGTGATTCCGATACCTCCAAAGGGGAGATAGCCCAATTCGACTTTCGTGGCGGAGAGTTTCCCGACAAGGAGTGAGCCGATGCCTACTCCCACGCCGAAGGCTGCGAGGGGAAACCCTGAATACATATCTGATAAATGCAGTACAGCTTTGGCGTAGACGAGAACGTCTTGTCCGACCACGCTGGCCAACGTCCAAAACGCGATGGAGCCTAGGACTCCCAAGGTCAGAATACGATCCGCACGGAGGGCGTCGATTGCTGCCTGCCAGGTTTCTCGAATACCTCCCTCCGTGCGCGCTTGTGGCACTGGTGGGATCAGGAAGGAGGCCCAGAGTCCAATTCCAGAGAACATGATCAACACCAGTCCGGCCATCCAGGGCATATCCCCCGAAAGGTCCAGGAAGGGTCCGGCTAACGCAGTCCCTCCAATAATGGCAAGGAAGGTCCACATCTCTAATTGCCCGTTACCCCAAGATAAACGGTGGTGAGGTAACAGCTCCGGCAGAATTCCATATTTTGAGGGACTAAAGAGCGCACTTTGCGCTCCCATGCCTGCAAGGACCAGAAGAGGCAAGAAGCCACCTTCAGGATTGAAAAAGAGGGCAGCCGTGCCAGCGCTCATCAGTAAGGCCTCAAGGGCTTTCATCATGACAATGACGGTGCGTTTACTGAAACGATCGGAAAAGACTCCAGCAAAGGCGGAGACCATCATTAATGGAAAAGTAAAGATTACAAAGGCTTGAGTGGTTTGAGTTTGTGATGCCAATTCAAATTCTGGCCCTGAAATGTCTGTGGTGGCGACCTGTTTGATGGCTAGGAGGGCGATCATCAGTTTCCAGGCATTATCATTAAAGGCGCCAAAAAATTGCGCAATGAGGAG
>QIMB01000171.1 GCA_003233615.1 Nitrospirota bacterium | reverse complement strand
GGAGATGTTCCTCCACAAAGATTTTGATCGCCCCCCGCAAAATGCGTCGGCGATATTTGGGGATCCACACCACATGGGATTGATGCTGATACACTCCATGGGCACTGAGGCGAACTTCCATGCGTGAGTATCATCACGAACCGCTCATGTGGCAAGGAGACCCCCGCCTCCTGCGGGGAGCGCTTTCACCCACGGGCTCACGCCGCGTGGTCCTCCGCGCTAGCTTTGATAGCTCAATTAATACAATATTGTAGATATTTATTTTTTCAAATTACTATAGATGATCAACTCACATATGTCTCTCATGATTGTATTTCAGCCAGCATCGCTTTTATATGCGAATTCTTGAGCTTCTTGAGCGCAACCACTTCAATTTGGCGAATCCGCTCACGAGTCACTGACATTGAACGCCCTACTTGCTCAAGAGTCCAAGACTCATCCCCTCCAATACCAAATCTCAACCGAACAACTTGTTCTTCACGAGGATTTAACACTTGGAATATTTTAGCCAGCCATTGAGCATCAGATTTACGAGAGATTTCCTCGTCCGGAGCAGAACAGGCAAGATCAGGAAGTAACTCACCCAATTCTGTTTCCCCGTCAATAGATGGGGCATCGAGCGATATGGGTTCTTGAAAAGCTTCTAACGTTTCTTTGACTCGAGTACTACTCATATCCAACATCTGCCCAATTTCTTCAAACGTGGGTTCCCGGTCATACTGCTGTGCAAGCCTCTGTGCAGTTTTGGCAATCTTCGTCGAAGCCTCATTTGTATGAACCGGAACACGAATGGTCCGACTTTGATCCGCGATGGCCCGCGTAATCCCTTGACGAATCCACCACGTGGCATAGGTGCTGAATTTAAACCCACGGGTATAATCAAAACGTTCGGCCCCTTTCATCAACCCAATATTACCCTCTTGCACAAGATCTAAAAAATTCAGGCCGCGCCCTAGGTACCGCTTTGCCACATTCACGACAAGACGAAGATTGCGTTGAACCAATACGTCCTTCGGCTCCTCGATCTCCACACGAACAGCTTGAATAGCACGTTCCAATTCTTCAGCCTGTTGGCTCACTTTTCGTCCGGTTTTCCCTTTCGAGTCCGCCATGAATTGTAACGTCTGCACACATTTAAGGCTTTCTTCGATTACCGGTGGCGAATAACCTTTCAGATCTAGAAACTTTTGTAGTTTTCCACGAACCGACTCAAGTTCAGGACTCTGTTGCAACTTGCTACTTACGTCCAGTGCTTGATGTAGGAATGATCGAAGTTGGGTTGTGCCCTCATACAAACGCATTCCCAATGTGAGTTCTTCATCTGCCTGCAACAATGGCCGAGAACGGAATCCTCGGAAATACATGGATTCTAAATTCACCGAACCGGGTTCAGGCGATTGCTTGTCCAGTGTATCATGATCCCATGTTACAGCTGTTCGTGTAGAAGATCTTCGAGATGACAGAGCAGCTCGTTGTATCACACGCCGTTTCTGCAAATATGGAGCAAAATCTTTCTGGGTTCTGGTCAGTGAGGGAACAGCCTGAAGTGTCGTCATAACAACCCCCTTTTCAAAATGGCATGCGTGGCGTCACCAATTCGATCATTTCAAGTATAGGTATACCATCCGGACATGAAAGGGGAATTAAGAGAACATTAAAACTTTTTAATAGGAAAATGCGTGACGAAGAGAATTGCTTAAAGTGACGTCGACGACACTGGCAGAAAAACCGTAAAGCACGAACCACCTTGAACCCTACTTTGAAGCTCAATGGTTCCATGATGAACATCAACAATCCACTTACAAATAGCCAAGCCTAACCCTGTGCCTTTGGCCGCGTGCCCCCGAGCTTCGTCTGTGCGATAAAAGCGATCAAAGACTCGAGCCTGATTTTCTAGAGCAATGCCAATACCCTGATCTTGGATAGTCATCTTTGCCTGGTTCCCGACCCGAACTAAAGCGAGCTTAACCGCTTGACCTTCCTGAGAATATTTCACCGCATTGTCCACAAGATTCAATAATAACTCACGCAAACGCAGATCATCTCCTTCCACTACCATAGGTTCAACTCTTGTGATGACAGTCTGAATCGAACGTTCTTTTCCCAATACCATTGCCTGTTGGTGGATTTCACGGAAAAGATCGTCTAATTGCACGGGAAGCATTTTCAATTTAATTTCACCAAGATCAGCACGAGACAAAAAGAGTAATTCATCAACAATCCGGCTCATACGATCAATCTCTTCTAAATTGCTTTCCAACACAACCTGGTAATCTTCGGCTTGACGAGGACGGCGTAATGCCAATTCGGTCTCGCCCTTTATAATCGTGAGCGGCGTCCGCAGCTCATGTGAGGCATCGGCACTAAATTGGCGAACTTGTGCAAACGATACCTCCAAACGCCGAATCATGTCGTTAAACGTTGAAGCCAATTGTCCTATTTCATCGTTGGAATGTGGCGTGAGGATTCGTTGACTCCAATCGCCTGCTGAGATGCGACGAGCAGCTTGCGTGATAGCATGCACGGGTCGTAAGGCTCGCCCTGCCAAAAACCACCCTCCCAATAACGACACAAGTAACGCAACAGGAGAAGCAATATACAATCCTAACAAGAGACGACGTAACATCCGATCAGTGGGCCGCAAGGATGTGCCCACACGCAATATATTGATCAACTGCTCGCCCTGACGAATGGGAACAGAGAGCAGTCGAAGTGACACGCCTTTGTTGAATTGAACAGATTCAAATGTCGATTGCCCTGCAAGCGAGGCACGAAACGCCGTTTGGCTCATGGGAATTTCACGACTTTGAATATTGGATGATTGAATCGTCACCTGTCCCGCAGGCCCAAAAATTTGGAAAAATTTATCCAATAATGCCAGCTCAGGAAATTCCTGGGAAAGATCTTCGAAAATGAGAAAAGGACCAAATCGATGCTCACCCAACGTCCGAATCGCGACGACTGACGCTTCATCGAGCGACGCATCTACTTGCTCTCGAAGTGCACGTGACATGACCAAATACAATGCCACAGCAAAAAGGAGCAAGATCAGTGCTAACGCTGAGCCATACCATAAGGTGAGCCGAACCCGGATCGAGGTATTAGTCACTCATCAGACCTCATCGTATACCCACTTCCTCGAATGGTGTGGATTAAACTCCGCTCACGGCCTTTATCAATCTTATTCCGTAGATAACTAATATACACATCAATCACATTCGTAAATGTATCGAAATCTACATCCCAGACATGCTCCGCTATCATAGAACGAGTCAACACTCGTCCAACATTTCGCATCAGATATTCCAAAAGCGCATATTCCTTGGTTGTAAATTCTAAACGCTGATCACCTCGAGTCACCTCTCGCGTCACAGGATTGAGCGTCACATCATCGACCTGCAATATTCCAGATGGCGCACCACCTGATCGCCGCAGCAAGGCCCGAGCTCTTGCTAATAATTCCTCTATCGCAAAGGGTTTCGTTAAGTAATCATCAGCTCCAGCATCCAGACCTTTGACACGTTGATCCACCTCTGAACGAGCGGTCAAAATCATCACCGGAGTTTTGACACCGGCTGCACGCGCACGTTTCAACACTTCGACGCCTGGCAAGCCCGGCAACATGAGATCGAGAACAATAAGGTCATAGTCCACAGTTTGCGCCCAATCCAATCCGCTCGCTCCGTCAGCGCAAACATCGACCGCATAACTTTCCTCTTCTAAGGCGCGTCGGATAAACGACGCGACTTTTGGTTCATCTTCAACAACTAAAATTCGCATGTTAATGAAATGGTACCATCTAGAGATAAGAAGGGAGAAGGGAAGACTCTAATTTTCTTACAACTGTCACTGTCCGGTGTTCATAACGAAATAATAAAAAAGGCCTCGTCACATATATGACGAGGCCTTTTCTCATTCTCCAGAACGACTCTGAATTTAGAGATGATCAACCAAGCTCCGAAGTTTATGACTACAACTTGGATGACGCAACTTTTTCAAGGCTTTTGCTTCAATTTGACGAATCCGTTCACGCGTCACATCAAAATCTTGCCCAATTTCCTCCAAAGTATGGTCGGTACTATCACCAATCCCAAATCGTTTTTTGATGACTGTTTCTTCGCGAGGAGTCAACACGCCTAAGGCACTGGCAATTTGACGTTGCAAATCATATCGATTAGCCGCATCCATGGGTGATACGGCACTTTTGTCTTCAATCAAGTCACCCAACTGACTGTCTTCTTTTTCGCCAATAGGCGTTTCCAACGAAATGGTTCCCTTGGATATATCCAACATCATACGCACTTTTTCAGGGGTCAATCCCATCCGCTCGGCAATTTCCTCAGGAGACGGTTCTCGTCCTAATTGCTGTACCAATTGCCGAGCCGTCCGTGCAAGCTTGGTATTGGCTTCGATCATATGCACGGGAATCCGAATCGTCCGGGCTTGATCTGCAATGGCTCGAGTCACCCCTTGTCGAATCCACCACGTCGCATACGTACTAAATTTATATCCCCGTTGATATTCAAATTTATCTACTGCACGCATTAACCCTATATTTCCCTCTTGGATTAAATCGATAAATTGCAAACCTCGATTGGTGTATTTTCGTGCGATACTGACGACCAACCGTAGGTTGGCTTCAATCAATTTCGCTTTACCCCGTTTCACCTTCTCTTCGGCATCGGCTAAAATGATCATTGCCGATTGAAACTCCCCCAACGGCATGGCAAGGACATCATTCTGAATATTATGTATGACCTCTTTGGCCACTTGCACGTCTGTCTTCAGTCGCTCAATTTCTTCAGGACTGAGTTGCGTCTTTCGTCGACTGCTGGTTCCTTTTGTCGTCGACTTTGATTTTTTCCCAATCACCTGAATCCCGTCCTGTCCGGCAAAACCCAATTTCTTCGTATTGCGGGTCACAACCAGATCAGCCGATCGAATTTCTTGCCCCAAATCTTTCACTCGCATCAACATCGCATCTTTCACTCGTTGATGAAGATTTAATGACTCAACTTGATCGACATACTGCTCAGTCACAGCCTTCACTCGTTTATCAATGTGAGCTTGTTTACTTTTGGCTAAGCCTTCCTCTCGATTTTGGGTATAGAGAGTAAGAAGGTTCCGGCCAAGCTTCCGAACAACCCCCAAGCATTCAAGAGTCCGAAGCCGAAGTTCTTCATCCTCTCGTGCAATCGCCACAGGATCTTCCTCGGCATCTTCCTCCTCCAAGGTTTCCTGGGATAACACAATATCCCGTACACGAATTTCCTCTAGCTTCAACTGGTCGTGAAGCGACTCGACGTGTTGAATAGTGACAGGCATGCCATAAACAGAACAGGCCAAATCGCGCTTCCCTTCTTCAATATGTTTGGCAAGCTCAATTTCCCCCTCACGAGTCAAGAGCGGCACACGCCCCATTTCCTTTAAGTACAATCGCACGGGATCATCAATCCGCGTGGGTTCCCCTGGGGTTAAATCAATATCTAAGGAGGAATCAGTTTCCTCTTCTGCCTCATCACTCTTTTCAAGACCCGTACTCTTTTTCAGGGAAGCCAACTGCAACACGGTCCGCTTGACAGGATCAATGACTTGGATACTTGCCTCATGCAATCCACCTAAGATGGCGTGTAATTGTTCAGACGTAATTTGATCGGCAGGCAGGACCTGCGTTAAATCCTTCACGGTGATATGACCCTTCGGTCGACCCACTTCAATCAAACGCTGAATCACCTCTACCATTGTTGTCGTTTTCCCCATTCGTGGCTCCTTAAAAGTAATACTGTCTCTGAATCATAACACGTATTCGAGAACCTCATGCGCATTCAATTGACACTACGTATTCGTACACATCAAATTCTTTTCAAGCACTCGCCCTGCCAAACAACAATGATCCCCAATCATTCAGGAAACGGGGATCAAAATACAAGCCTCAACATCTCGCAAAAACACTAAATTCGCATCGGAAGCGAACCTAGAAATGAAAGCTAGAGTTTAAGAAAATATAAAGAATCCTGAAAAGGCATGATTTGAAGATACTTTACGAAATATCACAATGAAAAGTAAAGGTAAATGGGGTTATTCTCAAAAAAATTACCTGCACGTTTATATTTAGGTATTAAAACCTACAGTACATATGAATAACAACGTATAACTCACGAATTTCATTAAACTCATAATGTGTATGCATTCTTTTTCTCATCATTTCACGATGACCCAATTTTCAGCAATCATCAAGAATGCTATGCAACGACCGACAAGACTAAATAGAAGGAAATATCTCCTACATATTGCATATAGACCTTCAGCAACGAGCACAGACAAGAAAGGCCTACTGATGATTAAGCTCCTTTTGGTAGAAGATGATCACAAAGAAGCTCTAAGAATTAATACGATGCTGAAGGAAGGCCTCCAAGATCAATTTACACTAGAACAACGTCTGACCGTGAGTGACGCATTAGATCTCGTCCAACAACGATGCTTTCAAGCTATCATCTTGGATTTACATTTACCTGAAGGACAAAGCTTTGAATCTATTCCACAATTTATCCAGTACTGTCCAGGAGCACCTATTTTGATTCTGAGCGGGGTGGAAGATGAAGAGCAGGCCATTCTGGCAGTGAAAAGCGGGGCGCAAGATTATTTAATCAAAGGACAGACCAGTAGTTCAACCTTGTGCCGGGCTATTCGTTATGCCATCGAGCGCCATCGTGCAACCCAACGCATTACAGAGCTTGCGCACTACGACCACCTGACAGGCTTAGCCAACCGTGGGCTCTTCTATGAACGCTTAAATTGTGCCGTGGCTCGATGCAATCGAAACGATATGGCTATGGCGCTCTTGTTTTTGGACTTAGATCACTTTAAGGCGATT
The DNA here is from genome assembly GCA_003233615.1 of Nitrospirota bacterium. Lineage (GTDB taxonomy): Bacteria > Nitrospirota > Nitrospiria > Nitrospirales > UBA8639 > Nitrospira_E. The sequence continues at coordinate 6,320 of QIMB01000171.1, read as the reverse complement.
AACGACAGGCTCGGCCATGAATGCGGTGATTCGTTACTCAAAACAGTTGCCGCTCGCATCAAAAAGTGCATTAGAGAAATTGACACGGGTGTGCGTTTAGGAGGGGACGAGTTCGCGATCTTGCTCGAACAAATTGTTTCGGTCGAAGACATTGGAGCTGTAGCAGAACGCATTCTTCAGCTTGTGGCGCAACCCATTATTGTTCAACATCACCAACTCCAAATAACTGCGAGCCTTGGCGTCACAATCTATCCGTGGGACAGTGCCAACCCCCAAGATCTCCTCGCTCATGCTGATGCAGCGATGTATCGCGCCAAAGCCCAAGGAGGAAACAATTATCAGTTCTATACAGCCGGAATGAAAACAGCGGGGTTGGATGGCTCGACGCTTGAAGTCGAACTCCAACGAGCCTTGGCAAAAAAAGAATTCCTCCTCCATTACCAACCACAACTGGACCTCCGCACCAAACAAGTCATTGGAATGGAAGCACTGTTACGTTGGCATCACCCCTATCAGGGACTCATTGGCCCCAATAATTTCATTCCCCAAGCTGAAGAAAACGGCATGATTCTTCCCATCGGAGAATGGGTCTTACGTGCAGCAAGCAAACAAGCAAAATATTGGGAAAAACAAGGATTCCCCACCCCACATGTCGCCGTCAATTTGTCAGCCCGACAGATTCACCAAGGGAATTTACCAACCCTCATCCAAGATATTCTCCAACAGACCCATTTAGATCCAGAAAATCTCAAGTTGGAGTTGACAGAAACATTTTTGATTCATGAAACGGAAGCAACACTCCACACGCTACGCGAACTCAAAGCCATGGGTGTTCATTTGTATATTGACGATTTCGGAGCTGGCTATGCATCACTACGTTATCTCAAATTATTTCCTGTGGATGGCATCAAACTTGACATAAGTCTTATACAGGAACTTCCCCATAACACCAATGATGCCGCTATCGTGAAAGCCATCATTTCTCTGGGTAGAGCCTTAGGCCTGCAAGTCATTGCAGAAGGTGTGGAAAACCAAGAACAAGTTGATTTTCTCGAAGAGCATGATTGCGATGCCATTCAAGGCTATTGGGTAGCCCCTCCTCTCCCAGCCAACGAAAGCGCCCAACACATGGTGCAAGCCTGACAAGCAAAAAGTAGCAAGAGAAAAACCTGTAGCCCACTTCACATCCTCCTCTCTTGCGCCCTCCTCTTCCCTCTCCTCGCTTCACATCTCACTTCCCATTTCTTCAAATTCGTCATATTCAAAAGAAGATCTCTTATTGAAACAGTGTCTCCTCACAGGTATGATACTTTGCATTCATCCCTTCCTGTTTTTTTGACTTAAGAAACCTTTGAGGGCTTTCACAACCACAAATGTCTAGAAGCCTGTCCGAGATAAGTGATGATCGTAACGAGCTTGTGCTGGATTGAGTCAGATGTTCCATCATTTGATGCGCATTACGAGCAGTCAAAAAATAGAAGTGAAAAACGAGGAATGCAGAGAGAACAAGAAGGAGAGAATTGCCGTTCCTGTTTCTCTTACTTCTCCCGCCTTACATGACACTTCTTGTGAGTACATCAGTCTTATCTTGAACAGTCTCCTAGCCCATTCATTGGAAGTTGTCCTTATTGAAGATCAGGCGCAAGATAGCAGATGACCATACCAACTGATGTTGCACAACTTTCCCCCAGCCACCTCCGCCTGTTCATCGTCAATGACAGTCCGCGTGACCGTGCCAGGTATATTCGTTGGATGCAGCGCGCAGCCCCTTTTCGCCTCGACATCCAAGAAATGTCGACAGGAACACAAGCCCTCGAGGCGTGTGGGAGTACTCCCCCTCAGTGCATTCTCGTAGATTACCAACTCCCTGATATGACCGGGCTAGATTTCTTGGAGCACATCAAGCATTCACACTCACAAGCTGAGACTCCTTTTATTTTTCTCACCGGGCATGGCAACGAAGAGATCGCCGCTCAAGCCATCAAGCTGGGGGTACAAGATTATTTCATCAACAACACCTTATCCGAAGAATTCTTATGGCGGCATATTCAACAAGCCGTCAACCAAGTCTCCAGTGTGAATCGCATTCAAGCCCTTGAGCGTCAATCCAGAACAATCTTGCAATCGTCAGAAGATGGATTAGTGGTGATTGACCTCAACGGCCTGATTTGCTTTACCAATCTAGCCGCAGAACAACTCCTTCAGCAATCAGGAGCAGAACTCCGAGGAACATCATTTGGCTATCCCATTGTTCAAGGGGAAACGAGAGAAATTGCCATCCGATGTCAAAGCACACAGACCACACCCGTGGAAATGAGAGTCGTCACGATTGAATGGGAGAACGAGCCAGCCTATTTGGCCTCATTACGTGACCTCACCGAACGTCGGCAGGGAGAAGAAGAGCGTCAACGGCATGAAACAGAGCGGCAGTATGCACAAAAGCAGGAAAGCTTGGGTGTGTTAGCAGGAGGTATCGCCCACGACTTTAACAACTTGCTGATGTCCATTGTCGCTCGCGCAGGATTAGCGTTACGGTCACTCTCTTCCGACTCTCCGGCTCGCGAACATTTACAGATTATTGAAAAGTCTGGACTTCGTGGAGGAGAACTGGCCAACCAAATGTTGACCTTTGCGGGTCAGACACGCTTAGATTTTCAGGCTATCAATCTCCAGCAATTCCTGAACGACATCAAGCCATTTCTCCGATCAACCGTTTCAAAACGTATTATCCTCACATTCACGGTGTCCTCCAATCTCCCGCCCATTCGAGCAGATCAGTCTCAACTCCGGCAATTGCTCATGAACATCGTCACAAACGCCGCGGAAGCCATTGGAGACCAAGAGGGAACGATTCAGATGAGTGCCAGTGCCATGGATACCTCCACGCACGATCTTCGCCATTACCATATCATGGGCGATCTGCCTTCGGGTCCATGCGTCTCATTCAAGATTCAGGATTCCGGAAACGGCATGAACCCGGAATTAATACCAAAAATCTTCGACCCATTTTTCTCCACAAAATTCCCTGGACGCGGTCTGGGGTTAGCTGCGCTGTTAGGGATTGTTCGTGGTCATGGAGCGGCCATTGCCGTGCACAGCCGCATCGGACATGGCACAGAATTTTTATTCTTGTTCCCTACCACACATACATTATCCGTCCCACAGTATGCGTCCCTCACGTTGCCGAAGGAATCATCTGGCAAGGCCATGCCTTCTAAAATCCTCGTTGTCGATGACGAGGAAGAGATCCGAACGGCATGCTCCCTCATTCTGACAGAAATTGGATTTGATGCCTTGGTCGCCCAAGATGGAAAATCCGGCCTGCAAATATTCGAACACTATCAAGGCGACATTGCCCTCGTGTTCCTCGACTTGACAATGCCGTATTTAGATGGAGGGAAATTAGCCAAGAAGATTCGAGCGAGCGATCTGGATGTTCCCATTCTCATGTCTAGCGGATACCCCGAAGAAGAAGCCATGAAACATTTTGCGCAATCCGGCATCAACGCCTTTATCCAAAAGCCTTTTCAAGTCGAAGTCCTCATCGCCAAAATCGAAGAACTCACAGGGAAAGAAGGGAGAAAGGAGAGGTGAAAAACAGGAAGCCTCAGTTCATCGTTCATCCTCCTTTTCACATTTCACTTTTCCCCTTGATACCGATAACCTCCACTCAGATGTCGTTCAAGCGTTGACGACAGACCCACATGATTGCGATACAAGGTAGAACCAATAATTGACTGATTCTCGGGATCCAACACTCCTGCCTGTTGAAAATACCGTGTGGCTTCTTGATGACGATCGAGTTGATGCAGCGCAAGCGCGGCATTAAAATGAGCTTCAACCAACAAAGGATTCACGTGTATCGAGGATTGAAATAACTGAAGGGCTGCTTCCCATTCGCCAACATGGTACTGATCGATTCCTTTCAAATTCAGCGCAGCAGCCTCAGGCTGAGCCAGTGGCAACGTTGCCAGCGGTACAGCTTGCGGGAAACACCCGTGTATACCCACAACACACACCACCATCATCACGATGCTCCACCCCTGCGTTTTTCCTAATTGAAGAAATTTCCTCATGATCCATCCTTCATTTCAAGCGGATATCTCATGACGTCATCCTCGAACTCGCCCACGCACATCATCCACCATGATCTCCTTATCATAGGGGGAGGTTCAGCCGGCTATGCCGCAGCCCGTACGGCTGAAGCAGAAGGCGCCAACGTTGGAATCATTGACCACGGCCCACTAGGTGGTCTCTGCATCTTACGCGGCTGCATGCCCACCAAAACGATGCTCCGTTCTTCCGATATTGCCGCACTCATTCGTCGAGCACAAGAATTTGGCCTAGGCACCTTCCAGGTCCAAGCGAATCTTAGCGCCATTATTGATCGAAAAAATCGGTTAATCAAGGAATTTGCCAACTATCGAATTGAGGCATTACAACATCCCCGATATACACTCTATCAAGAAAAAGCTCACTTTCTCTCTCCAACATTGATACAAGCCGGGGCTCACTATCTTTCAGCAAAAGCCTTTATTATTGCGACGGGATCAGTGGTCTCTCGCATGTCAATTCCAGGGCTAGAAAAAGTTGGCTATATCACAAGTGATGATGCCCTCGAACTTCGCACCCCTCCTGATTCCATGATTGTGTTGGGTGGTGGAGCTGTTGCATTGGAGCTCGCTCAATTCTTTTCACGGATCGGCGTCAAAGTTAGCTTGATTCAACGAAGTGAACATGTCCTGTCACAAGTCGACACTGACCTAGTCCTCCCCATCGAGGCCAAGCTCCAAGAAGAAGGCATGAGGATCTATACCAACACCTCTCTTGAACATGTGAGTCAATCTTCTGATGGTCAAAAAACCGTTCATTTCGTACAACACGGCCAGACACAACGAGTCACAGCCACCACCATCCTGCAAGCCCTAGGACGCCACCCAAACATCGATGGATTACAATTAGAATCTGCTCAGGTTGAATTGACAACAAAAGCCATTGTCGTCAATGAGGCCATGCAAACCTCTCAATCACATATCTTTGCGGTAGGCGATGTGAACGGCCTGCATGAAATCGTACATATTGCCATTGAGCAAGGAGAAATCGCAGGCTGGAATGCTGTGCATCAAGATCAAACTCCCAGACATTATAATGACAGACTCAAAGCCCAAGTCACATTCACAGATCCTCAAGTGGCGAGCGTTGGATTATCGGAACGAGAATGCCAGGCTCAGAGCATTCCGTTTCTTGTCGCGTCATACTCATTTAACGACCATGGGAAATCCCTCTGCCTTGGCGAATTACACGGGCATGTCAAAATCCTCTGCCACCCTCAATCCGGTGAAATTCTTGGTGGCCATATTGTAGGGCCAGAAGCCTCTGAACTCATCCACGAGCTCATCACCATCATGCATTTTCATGGCACGGTACGAGACATAGTCCGCATTCCTCATTACCATCCTACTCTCGCAGAAATTCTCACCTACCCCGCAGAAGAACTCGCTGACCAACTCCCCTAGACTTCGTAAATTATCGTCCTTACTTTTCCCTTGGCTTTCCACACCAACCACATGTATCGTCTTTCACTATTTCATTGGTTAGCACCACGACTGGAACCATGGGCTTCCCTTGTAACATTCGCACCCACACGGAATCACGATGATTCATGATCCACTTCGGCAAGACAAGAAAGATGACAATCAACAATACTCCTGCAAATACCAACGTCCATTGCACGGTCACAACCGCACTTCCTAGATAGGTCAGCGCAAATGTAGGAGGGAGCATACCCAAGAATGTTGCAAACGCAAACGCCTTAAGACTCATCTGTGTTAACCCTGTGCCATAACTCACGATATCAAAAGAAAAGATTGGCATCAGCCTGGCCATGATCACTAAACCCAGTAAATGATGATCTGAGCATTGCTCACAAAATGTAATATCTCGTTTCAGCCACCGACTCAATACCTCTCGACCAAGAGCCCTGCCGATGAGAAAACTGATGATGGCTCCCACCTCAGCCCCAATTACGACATAGACGGCTCCCCAAAACGGCCCATACACAGCCCCAGCCGCCAAATCCAATGGAAGACTCGGAATTGGACTCACGACAACAGCCAACGTCATGAGTCCCATTAAAGCAAATGGGCCGGCAACGCCCAATTCCTGGAGAAAGGCCGTTAATGCTTCAGGGTTAAAAACCTCCAGCAAAGGTGTGAATTGGAGCAATCCGTATAGACCGGCAATGATCAGCAATACGAGAATGCTTTTACGGATACGGTTGGACATTGGCATACACTGAATATCGTACAGGTTCTTAACGT
>QIMB01000186.1 GCA_003233615.1 Nitrospirota bacterium | reverse complement strand
ATAAGCTGTCGGGTAATGAATGGAGCCAATTGCAAAATTGCGACCGTCGGATAGCAGCCGGGAACCGCAACTAATTGACTGTTCCTGATGGCTGAGCGATGTAATTCAGGTAACCCGTATATAGCTTTTTGTAGTACATCAGGGTGTGAGTGAGTTGTTTGATACCATTGCTCGTAGACTTGAGGGTCTTTGAGTCGGTAATCAGCACTTAAATCGATAACGAGTTTTTTGTACGAAAGGAAATCTGCAACAGGTTCAAGTGATTGAGTATGAGGCAGGGAGAGAAAAACTACGTCCACATCTTTGGCAATGTTCGGGACATTGAGCGATGACAATCGTACATCAATTGTTTTAGCAAGATTTGGAAGAAGGGACGAGACCGAGAGTCCTTCTGATTTACTTGAAGCTACGATATGGCAGATTTTGACTTTTGGATGCAGGCTGAGTAAGCGTAGTAATTCCCCGCCCGTATAGCCACTTGCGCCAATGACGGCGATGCGTACTTGCTCTTTCATAAATCTTCCACAGACTTTGTATTGAGAGGAGAAAACATTCTGCTATCTACAGGGTTGCTCACGAACAAGGGTTAAACTAATGTCTGAGAGTTCTGAGCTTAAGGTTTGCAAAAGAAGCACGGTCTGGTTTGAATGTGTTCTTCCATGAAAAAAGGGGAGGTTCCAGATGAAAAAAGGGGAGGTTCCAGAGAACCTCCCCTCACACGTCCTCATGAACGGTGTTCTTGGAGCCGAGACACATTTAACGTTTGGAGTATTGGAACTTAGCCCTCGCTCCTTTTTGCCCATACTTTTTACGTTCCTTCACGCGGGAATCACGTGTCAGTAAACCCTGCTTTTTGAGAGGCTCTCGTAGGGCAACAGTATGTAAGGCTAATGCTTTGGCGATGGCATGACGAAGAGCTCCAGCTTGTCCTGATATTCCGCCACCGGCAATGGTGGCTTTGACATTAAATTGGCCTTCCGTTTTTGTGACCTCAAAAGGCGTGTGAACTTGGATTTGGTGTGTGAGCCTTGGGAAATAATCCTCTAACGTACGAGAATTCACCTGAATGGTGCCTTGCCCAGGTTCTATCCAGGCTCGGGCAATTGCATTTTTCTTTTTCCCAGTGGCGTATTGAACGGCATCTACCATAATTTCACAGTCTCTCCTTCTTACGCTAAAGAGTTACGGGTCATCTTCATAGGGACAATGGTGTTGGATTTTGAGCTTGGTGGCAATGCTCCGCTCCGCTATAAATCCGAAGCTTTCTCGCCATCTGTTTCCCCAATGTGCATTTCGGCAGCATCCCCTTAATGGCTTTTGATAAAACTTCTGTGGGTTTTTTTGCGTGGAGATGTTCAGCTGAAATGGCTTTGATCCCGCCAGGGTATCCGGTATGGTGATAATAAATTTTTGTCTTGAATTTATTGCGGGTAAATTGAATCTGACTTGAGTTGATAATGACGACGTGATCTCCGGTGTCGACATTAGGAGTGAAAATAGGTTTGTGCTTTCCACGGAGAATAGACGCGACTTGTGCAGCCAGACGGCCAACTGTTTTTCCTTTCGCGTCTACAACAAACCATTTTCGTTCAACCTCAAGGGGTTTAGCTTGGAATGATTTCATGAGCATACGATTTCCTTTCCGACGGTCAATATAGTCATTGGGGTAGCAGGCTAGGCTTCCGGTTGCTCAGATCCCTTTTGATCAAGCTTGGAAAGCCAGGTGTCTAGGTCTTCCCCACCGCGTTGTTCGAGTACTTCAGGGGTTACATAAATTGGACATTCGCAGCGAACCGCTAAGGCAATGGCATCGCTGGTTCTTGCGTCCACGGATTTCTCTAAGCCATCTTTTGCTAAGAATAATGTCGAGAAGTAGGTGTTATTTTTGACCTCGGTAATGACCACTTTATTGAGAGTAAACCCAAGATGCGCGGTAAAGCTACAGATGAGATCATGGCTCATAGGTCTCGGGGGAACGACATTTTCCAGTGCGAGCCGGATAGAGGTGCCCTCGGCGGTTCCCACCCATATGGGCAGCACTTCAGAATTGTGTTCATCTCGTAAGACGACAATCTGTGTGTCAGTGTTGGGGTCAACTAAGACCCCGTGGACTTTTAATGGAATAAGCGTATTGGTTTCGGCCATTACGGGTACATGTGTTGGGTATGAATGAAGAGAAATTGTTGACTGAACATATACTCGTTACGCATCTGATTTCCCAAAGTCTTCAGGCTTGAGATTTTCTAACCAGCGTTCTAGTTCTTCAGAGTTCTGTTTGTGTAGCACTTCACCAGAAGCAAAAATTGGAGCATCAGCACGGAGCGCAACGGCAATGGCATCGCTTGGTCGAGAATCTACCGTGAATTCCGAATCTCCATAGAGGAGATGAATTTTGGCAAAATACGTATTGTCTTTCAAGTCAGTAATGACGGTGCTAATGACTTTGGCCTCCATCGCATCCAACAGGATTTTCATGAGATCATGGGTCATTGGTCTGGGGGGAACAATTTTCTCAAGGGCAAAGCTAATGGCGCTCGCTTCAGATTTCCCTACCCAAATTGGAAGCATGTCCGAATGCTCTTCATCACGAAGAATGACAATATATGCATTATTGTATGGGTCGAAGAGGAGCCCCCGTACATTCATTTGGTTTAACATGCGTGAATTCTATTAAGTAATAAAGTCTAGTTATGAGATTCAACCTTTGACGATACCATCGGATTTACTGAACAGTCAATGACATGAAGTTGTGGCCTCACGGTAGAGCCTGATATTTTTGGATTTACGTTCATAGTTGGCCATAGTATACACGAAAGGAGGTTCAGACGGGAGGTTTGATTGGAAAACAGGCTATTCTTTTTCTTTTCTCTTGCTTCTCACAAGCTCTTGCGTGACAGCATTTTTGATCCAGGCAGTCACCTGATCGGGTGGAAGAAGGACTTTTTCGCCTGTTTTCCGATCTTTAATTTCCAGTGTGTTCCTGGCTAATCCTTTGTCACCAATAATAATGTGATAGGGCGTCCCAATCATATCAGCATCGTTGAATTTGACGCCTCCGCGTTCGTTTCGGTCATCTAATAAGACTTCGATATTGTGCTGACACAACTCGTCATAGAGTTGCTCAGATGCAAGGCGGACTGCTTCAGAGCTTGTGACTGGCAGGATCTGAGCCTGATATGGCGCAATGGGCATGGGCCAGCAAATCCCTTTTTCATCATGGTTTTGTTCAATGGCCGCCGCTGCGATCCTTCCAATGCCTATTCCGTAACAGCCCATGATGACAGGATGGCTGTCCCCTCCGGCATCAAGGAATGTGGCCCCCATTTTTTCACTATATTTCGTACCTAACAGAAAAATATGGCCGACTTCTATGCCTCGTGCGGTTTGTAGTGGATTTCCTGTACGAGGCGAAGGGTCTCCGGCTTGGGCTTGTCGGAAATCTCCCCAATCATGAACGGCAAAGTCCCTGGTGGCGTTGACGTTGAGCAAATGCACGTCCGGTTCATTGCCACCAACAATAAAGTCAGTGAGGGCAGCGATGGCATTGTCGGCTAATATTCGAACATGTGAAAGTCCTACAGGCCCCACGAATCCAACAGGTGCAGTGGTGATTTTTGCGACAAGTTCGGGCGAAGCCAGGGTGAGATCATGGAGTCCCAAAAACCGTTGAATTTTTATTTCGTTCGCCTGATGGTCCCCGCGGATTAAAACGCCTGTGATCGTGTCTTCAGCAGTTTGGTAGAACAGGGTCTTTACCACGCGACTCGCTTCTATGTTCAGCAACGCGCAGAGGTCTTCGACTGACTTGGCATTGGGAGTCGACACTTTTTCTAATGGTTTGAGCTCACTTGGTTCTTGAGCCGGTGGAGGGACAACTTCGGCACGTTCCACGTTTGCGGCGTATGGGCTATCCGGGTCAAAGACAATTAATTCTTCTCCGGTGTTCGCTAAGACCATGAATTCATGAGAGGAAATACCACCGATGAGTCCGGTGTCAGCCTCGACAGGACGAAATTGTAAGCCGGTACGGGAAAAAATGCGGCAGTAGGCATCGTACATGCGTTGATAGTTCTGTTGGGCGCCGGCTTCATCCCGGTCAAAGCTATAGGCGTCTTTCATGATGAATTCCCTACTCCGCATCAGTCCGAATCGTGGGCGAATTTCATCGCGAAATTTTGTTTGAATTTGATAGAGAGTGAGTGGTAATTGCCGATACGATCGAACTTCCCGGCGAAATAAGTCTGTGATCACTTCTTCGTGCGTGGGTCCCAAGCAAAAATCTCGGTCATGGCGGTCCTGTAAGCGAACGAGTTCTTTTCCATAGAAATCCCAGCGATCGGTTTCTTTCCACAGTTCTGCAGGAGAGAGAATAGGCAATAAGAGCTCTTGGGCTCCGACCCGATTCATTTCTTCACGTACGATTGTTTCAATTTTTCGAATGACGCGCAGGCCAAGAGGAAGATAGGAATAAATTCCAGTAGCCACTTTTCTGATCATGCCGGCTCGTAGCATCAATCGGTGGCTGATGACTTCAGCTTCTCCGGGATCTTGGCGCATGGTGGGAATGAACGATTGTGAAAGTCTCATTATTTCCTCTATTTCACAGAATGCAATAGCACAGATTTTTTAGAGCCATGAACGGTTCGGTTGGTGATGCAATGAATGAGGAGAGAATTATTGCAGCAGGCGATTGATGTCATTCCAGAAGGCAAAGCCCATCAGGCAGAACAACACAATGATCCCGGCTTGCTGGGCCATTTCTCGTGATCGTTCTTTCAACGGGCGGCCTAAAATGGCTTCGCAGGCAAAAAAGAACAGATGCCCGCCATCCAGCACAGGAATGGGCAATAAATTTAAAATGCCGAGATTAATACTGAGTATCGCCATGAGCCACAAAATCGCACCGTAGCCTTGTTCGGCATGTTCTCCAGAAACCTCGGCGATCATCAGCGGTCCGCCAATATTCTTCGAAGAAATTTCTCCAGTCACAAGTTTCCATACACTCATGACGGTGAGTTCGCACCATTCCCATGTAGCTTTGAGGCCATCCCATGGGGCGAGGTACCAGGACTGACTTCGCAAAATTGTTCCCCGTCCTGATATTTGTATCCCGATTCGGCCTATGGAGAGGGTTTCCCCATCAGGTCCTGTGACAGTATTGGCTTCTGGAACAATTGCAAGGGTGAGAGGCTTCCCTTGTCGTTCAATCTGCATCTCAAGTGACACCCCCGCACTTTTTCGAATGATGTCCGTCATCTGAGACCATGTGGCAATCGGTGTCTCATTCAGCTGAAGAATGCGGTCATCAGGTTGAAGGCCTGCCGTTTGTGCGGGGGTGTCGGGCATGACCTTTCCAACAAGCGGTGCATGGTCTTCAATGCCGAGTACATAGACGGGATCTTTCTCAGGGTTCTCTGTATTGACTCGAATGGTTGGTGTCACAATGAACGTTTTTGAGCTATTCCCTCGGATGACATCGAGTGTGACCGGGCGGCCATGGCTTGCATTGAGAATGTGATAGAGCTCGCCAAATGTGGACACCTCTTCTTCATTGATCCGGGTAATGCGATCGCCCAATTCCAAGCCGGAGAGCGCTGCCGGAGATTCCGGGGTAATGGCTTCAACAATCGGGAGCATCTTGTCAATGTTAGGGATGAAGAGAGGGGATCCCATGGCCAACATGCCGGTAAAAATTATATAGCTGAGAATAAAATTAAATCCAGGACCTGCGGCGACGATGAGCATCTTGTGAGGGAGGGATTGATGCATGAAGGAGACTTTTTGATCCTCAGCAGAAATTGTTTCTCCGCCTTCCTCCCCAAACATTTTCACGTATCCTCCAAGAGGAATTGCTGACACGACATATTCGGTGTCGCCGACTGTGCGTCCTATTAATCGAGGGCCGAATCCCACAGAAAACTTCAGGACTTTGACGCCAACCCATCGGGCGGCAAGATAATGTCCATACTCATGAAATGTGACTAACACACCAATTACAATCAAAAACCACCATAGCTTTTGTCCGAAGATGAAGATGGCGTCAGGAGAAAGAAGTGAAAGAGTATTCATGTGTTGATTGTCAATCGGATGAGAAATGTTCTCAGAAATTATACCGCTAATACACAGGTCTTCATAATGTCTTCAGCCGTCCTCCGAGCCCATTGGTCGACGTCCAGGACGTCTTCAATTGATGACAATGGAGTTGGAGAATATGCGGCCATGGTTTCTTGAATAACTTTTGGAATATCTAAGAATGCGATCTGGTTCTTAAGAAAAGCGTGAACCGCTATCTCATTTGCCGCATTGAGTGTTGCAGGAAGTCCAGCCTCTCCCGTCAAGGCGTCATAGGCCAATTGTAGGCATGGGAACTTTTCGGTATTTGGTGGGAAAAACGTAAGTTTCCCTATTTTCCCTAAATCCAATAAGGGTGGATGGAGCGGGACGCGCTCAGGGTAATTCATCGCATAGGAAATAGGTGCGCGCATGTCCGGGTGTCCCAGTTGTGAGAGAACAGATCCATCACAATATTCGACTAAAGAATGAATAATGCTTTCACGGTGAATCACCACATCAATCTGAGCGACGGGAAGATCAAAGAGCCACCGAGCTTCGATGACCTCAAGTCCCTTATTCATCAACGTCGCGGAGTCGATGGTAATTTTGGCCCCCATCGTCCAATTCGGATGTTTGAGCGCTTGCTCGGGAGTGACATGCTCAAGGTCAGCGGCGTCCCAATCCCAGAATGGTCCACCTGAAGCGGTCAGTACGACTCGCCGAATATCTACCTTCCTATGACCTTCCATGGATTGAAAAATCGCGCTATGTTCGCTATCGATGGGGAAGATGGTGACGCCATGTGCTTGCGCTTCTTGTTGCATAAGCTGCCCGGCCATGACCATAGGTTCTTTATTGGCTAACGCCACTTGCCTTCCGGCTTGAAGCGCCGCAAGGGTTGGTTTGAGGCCGGCCCCGCCAACAATAGCTGAAATCACCAAGTCACATTCTGGAAATCTTGCGACTTCACAGAGCCCTCCTTCTCCATCCATGACTTCCACTTGAGTGGTATCTATGCGTGAGCGTAATCGTTTGGCTGCGTCTGGAGAAGACAGTGCCACCACTTTGGGGTGAAAGGCGCGAATCTGCTCCTCCAATACGTCATCTTTAGATCCAGCCGCCAATCCTACAATTTGAAACTTATCAGGGAATTGTGCCACGACATCTAATGTGCTGACTCCGATGGAGCCTGTGGATCCTAAAATGACGAGACGTTTCACGAAATAACTGTCCTTGTTTTCTGTGTTGTGATCTGATGCTTATGAAGGTACGGAAAACATGACATAGTAATACATGGCAGGTCCAGTGAAGAGGAGGCTATCCACGCGATCAAGGACCCCGCCATGTCCGGGAATAATTGTACCAGAATCTTTGACCCTCACGCTGCGCTTAATCGCCGATTCTGCTAAATCCCCTAGTGCCCCAAGCAGAGCTAAGCCCACACCGAGCATAACGCATTGGCCAACAGAGAAAAAAGGGACAAACGTGAATTGACTGATGATTGCTCCAATCACAGAAAACACGATGCCGCCTACTAAACCTTCAACGGTTTTGTTGGGACTGAGTGTTGGTGCAAGTTGATGCTTTCCGAATGGTTTTCCGATAAAAAATCCGCCAGTATCAGATAACCATGTGACGATAATAACAAAAAAGACCAAAGCCACTCCGTGTTCAAGGTTTCGTAAAAGGGCATAATGACCCAACAACAGTCCAATATATAACACACCAAATATGTAGGCGGCCCAATCAGGAAGTCGCCGTCTCGAATTTTCCGGAGACAGGCAAAATCCTGCCATGATAATCACGACAATTCCAAGGAAGGCGACGAGCAACACATCAGGAAGTCCTTCTTGCATCACTCCGAGAAGGAGAGACGCAATGAAGCATGAAAGGTATTTCATTGATGCCGAACTGGTGTCCGTGAAGTACAGTGTTAAGAATTCCCAGAGAGCGAACAACGCCACCGCACTCATTAACACAGAGAAGAGCCAGGGAGGGGAGTATCGAATACCCACATACAACAACGGGATAAACACCAAAGCGGAATAGAACCGGCGAGGATCCATAGTGAATGATTGAAAGGCAATCGATAGATGAGTCGAAGATGTGAATAGTTGAGGGTTATGAATGAGGAAAAGACACGTATCACTAAGAAGAGACAGTTTGTGGTACCCGGCCAAAACGGCGTTCGCGTTTTTGGTAGTCCAAAAGAGCTAGCAATGTTTCGCAGCGGCGAAAGTCGGGCCAGAGTGTTCGCGTAAAGTAGAGTTCCGTATAGACAATTTGCCACGGAAGGAAATTGCTAATGCGGGTTTCTCCGGATGTGCGAATGAGCAAGTCGGGATCCGGCAGTCCCCAGGTTGTCAGATGTTGCTCAAAACGGTCTTCATCAATTTGGTCAGGAGAGAGAGAGCCCATCTGTACTTCGAGGGCTAATTGTTGCACGGCATCAATGATTTCGGCACGTCCCCCATAACTTAGGGCCACAGCGAGAGTCTGTGTTGTATGATGGCGCGTTTCATCAGCAATCTCGGACACCAAGGCCAGGACGGATGACGGGAGTTGTTCCAACCGTCCAATGGGGAGAAAACGCACTTTTCGCTCATGAAAGCGTTGCCGTTCTTTGGTCAGGTACTGTTCGAGTAAGCCCATGAGCAAGCGAATCTCTGATTCGGGGCGATTCCAATTTTCCTGAGAAAACGCATAGATAGTAAGGTAGGGGATATTCAGTTCATACCCGATGTCCAAGACATCTTGAAGGGCGCGAAGCCCTTCCTTGTGTCCGGCAATGCGTGGCAGGCTGCGTTGGGCCGCCCAACGACCATTGCCATCCATAATAATGGCGATATGTTGGGGTAGGGACTCAAGCTCAAGTTGGTCGCGTAATTCTTCCTCGGCTATGTGCCTGGTTTCTACTGCTGTCTCAAATTCATTCATGAATTATTGCTGTATGATGATGTGTGTGGAAAATGGTCGGAGTCGATACATGGATCCAGGACGAAAGTATTAACACGGCAAGAGAGAGCTATTTCTACTCATTTCAGTCTAATAATGAAACAGATTCTTGTCAAATTCCATTCGTGTGCCTGATGTCGATCCTGAAATTGCGCCCATCAGGAAGATGGGCTATACTGATTTTCTTTTAGCATTCATTAATCCCCAGTGTTCCACTTCCATTGCGACGTCTATGACTCCTAGCCCGTCAGATTTTGACCTCCAAGAACAGGACATCCTTCAGGCTTTAAATAAGGCCAAGGTCCGGGATGTGGACTATGCCGATATGTATCTGGAGTCTTCTGTTACAGACTCTGTCTCGATGGAGGAAAGTTTGGTCAAGCGTGCTGTTAAAAGTGTGGCACAGGGAGCTGGCATTCGGGCGGTGGCAGGAGAGCGGACAGGTTTTGCCTATTCAGATGATCTTTCCGTTCGGGACCTTGTGCAGGCTGCGGAAACGGCACGATATATTGCTGAGTCGCCACAGGGTGACAATCCTGTTGCTGTCACCCATCGTACAGGGCCTTCCCAAAATTTATATCCGTTGACGCAACCTCTGACAGACATTACGACAGAAGCACGTGTTGACCTCTTGAATCAGATCGATGTCGAAGCGCGTCGATATGACCCTCGTATCAAAAAAGTCATGGCATCGTTTAATACGGAACAAAAGATCTTCTTGGTGATGAACTCGGAGGGACAGTTGGTCGGTGATGTACAACCCTTGGCTCGGCTTCAAATTACCTGTATCGCCGAAGATGGCGCGAATCGTCAGGTCGGAAGTTTCGGGGGGGGAGGGCGTGTAGGGTTTTCTTTCTTTGTGGAAAACGGGCGGGCATTAGAATTTGCTCGAGAAGCTGCGCGCCAAGCGATCGTCAATTTAGATGCCGTTGATGCTCCAGCCGGGACGATGCCGGTTGTGCTCGGAGGAGGGTGGCCGGGAATTTTGCTGCATGAAGCCATTGGTCACGGATTAGAAGCGGATTTCAATCGTCGCAAAACATCTGCGTTTAGTGACCTTATTGGTCAATCAGTCGGTTCAGAATTGTGTACCATTGTGGATGATGGCACACTCCCATTTCGTCGTGGCTCCATGAATATTGATGATGAAGGCACACCAACCTCACGCACCATGCTCATTGAAAAGGGAATTTTACGCGGGTATATCACAGATCGACTCAACGCCCGCCTGATGGGCATTCCTCTTACCGGCAATGGACGTCGTGAAGATTTTCGAAGCATTGTTCTCCCACGCATGACCAATACGTTCATGTTAGCGGGAGAGTCTGACCCACAAGACATCATTCGATCGGTGAAAAAGGGTTTGTATGCCGCATCTTTTGGTGGTGGACAAGTGGATATCACCAGTGGGAAGTTCGTGTTTTCGGCCAGTGAGGCCTACCTCATTGAAGACGGCAAAATCACGAAACCGGTCAAAGGCGCCACATTAATAGGGAATGGTCCTGATGTGCTCAAGAAGGTCTCAATGGTTGGACATGATATGAAGCTGGATGAAGGGATTGGGACCTGTGGAAAAGAAGGCCAATCCGTTCCCGTGGGCGTGGGTCTCCCTACCATAAAAATTGATGAAATGACTGTTGGCGGAACAGCCACGGCCTGATGGATCACTCCCTCCGTTCTCTCTTGTAACCCCATGAAGAATGTCCTCTCTACGCATGGTGATCGTTTCCCTGAGCTAGCAGCAACGGTCCTGAAACGTGCCAAGGCTTTGGGTGCCACAGAGGCGGATCTCCTCGTGGCAGAAGGGGATTCGGTGTCGGTCCAGGTTCGAATGTCAGAAGTCGATCGACTCTCCAAAGCACGAGAAAAAGTGTTAGGGATTCGTGTCTTCTTTGGTAAGCGGTCAGCCAGTTCTTCGACGTCTGATTTTTCCGAAGCGTCGTTGGATCGTTTAGTCAGTGATACCTGTAGTTTAGCCAAGGCGGTCGTTGAAGATGAGACATCAGGGTTGCCGTCGCCAGAGCACATGACGGACGATATTCCCGACATGTATATGAGGGATGATCGTCAACTGACTGTCGATGAAGAAATAGATCTTGCCAAGCGTGCGGAGCACGCTGCATTTTCTGCCGATTCGCGTATCACGAATTCTGAAGGTGCTGAATGTTCAGCAGGCTATGGTTCGATTTTATTGGCGAATTCTCATGGGTTTGTCGGATCATATTCCAGTTCGTCCTATTCTCTTTCTGTGTCGCCCATTGCCGCGGACAGTCAGAATGGTGGCATGCAGCGAGACTATTGGTATTCTGTGAAACGCAAATTTTGTGAATTAGAGAGTCCAGAGCACATCGGGCAAGAGGCGGCTCGTCGAACCGTACGACGATTGGGAAGTCGATCTCTGTCAACCCAGGAAATTCCCGTCATATTCGACCCGGAAATTGCCCAAGGTTTGTTGGGGCATATCGCTTCAGCTGCATCGGGGTATTCGCTCTATAAGGGTGCATCATTTCTTATGGATCAATTGGGGAAAAAAATTGCCGCTGAATCTGTGACTGTGGTGGATGATGGACGTCTAGACAATGGTTTGGGTTCTCGACCGTTTGATGGAGAGGGGTTGCCGACGAGAAGAAATGTCATCGTGGATAAAGGAGTCCTCACGAGTTATTTGTTAGATACATATTCCGGGCGGAAATTGGGGATGGCGTCCACAGGTAATGCGTCGCGGTCAGTGGGTGAAAACCCAACAGTGGGTACGACGAACCTGTTTCTCTCTCCCGGCGCTGTTTCACCAGAAGAGATTCTGAAATCCACGAAACGAGGACTCCTCGTGACCGAGTTAATTGGATTTGGTGTGAATATGGTGACTGGTGATTATTCTCGTGGCGCGGTGGGATTTTGGATAGAAAACGGGGAAATTGTTCATCCGGTGGAAGGAGTGACAATTGCTGGAAATTTGAAGACCATGTTCCATGACATTGAGATGATTGGGAACGACCTGGTCTTTCGAGGTCGAACGGCCAGCCCGACGGTCAAGCTTCGCAAAATGATGGTCGCCGGGCATTGAGAATGATTTGGCTGAAATTGTGAATAGGTGATATAGCGTGATGGAGAATTCATATGCCACTTGAGATAGAAGACGGGGCCAAAGCCCTTCAGTTGATCAGCTCACGATACAACCAAAGGGCATGGCGAAAGAAAATCGAAAAGACCTTGAGTTTGCCGCCTTCAGGCTTCAACGATGAAGCGCAGCGAAAAATTTTCTTATATCTCAAGATCGGCCTTCAAGCCTATAAATCGCGTCGAGCCGACCCACCGTCCTGGATTGTTGGAGGATTTGCCACCAAAGAGGTCATTGATCGAGCATTGTTTAAGCCCACAGTCGTCGATCCTGAATTTACCAAAGAACATGTTGCACTGTTGGGTGAAGATCCCGGTGAAGAGGTTGATGCTGTGTGGTGGGAAGATATGCTCGTCAATTGGTTTGAAGAGCCGGAAGAAGAAGTTGAAGACGAAGAAGACGCCGAATCGACTGAAGATTCCGAATCGGCGTCCGACGATGATACATCATCAGATCCATCAGATACCGAACAAGCACAAAAAACTACGTCCTAACTTGGTCCCTGTCGAGTGACGCTCAGGTCTGGATGGCCTGATTCCGACAGACATGGGATGGGGAAACATCACCTAGAAGCAACTCATCTACCCTTCTCGTCGCGTACGTTGTCAGTTCCTGCCAAACAGCAAGGCCTCGTTTATACTGCGCTTTATCAATTAAACACGTGGCTCTGTTGGCTCATGTATAGAGTGAAGCCTTGTGAGGAATCGCCACTTCCTTATCAGGGACCAGCTCTCATTGTCTGTGACCATACCGCGTTGGGGGACCCATTGGTGCTGTCAGCGACGGCTGGACGTCCTGTTCGGTTTCTCATGGCGGAAGAGATTTATTCTCAACGCCATATCCGGTGGGTGTTTCAGGCGATTCGCTGTATTCCGGTTCAACGAGGCAAACGGGATATCAAAGCGATTCGCACGATGTTAGATGGCTTGGCCGCGCAGGAGGTCATCGGCCTCTTTCCTGAAGGCGGGCTAGATCGGCATCGTTTGGATGAAGGGCATCCAGGCATTGGCTATTTGGCAATCAAATCTGGGGCACCGGTGATACCCGCATCTATTGTCTGGGAAGGCTCCCATTCAGTGACGTCGATGGTCAAAACGCTCTTTGTTCCATCCAAGGCTATTGTTAGATATGGGGCGCCCTTACAATTTCCTCAAGAATCCCGGCCGAGTAAAGAATCCCTCCAATCCTGCACAAAAGAAATTATGAAACAAATTGAGGCGCTGAGGAAAGCTATTCTCTCGGGTACATCTTGAATCTTGTTTGTTCTTACAGGTTTGGGTAGGGATGGCATCCATTTCATTTTCCGCCATCCTCCGCAGTTGTAAGCGAGCATCTATCTTGCTTCCTTTCCCCCAAGTAGCCTTTCGATAATAAAAGTTGGGGAATGCCCCATTGCAGTCATGCCGGGTTTCGGCCAGGCGGCCGAGGCCCTTTTGTTTCGGCAAAAGGACCCAAAATCAAGGATGCCAGGTTTGCCTTACAATAGGCGGACGCAAGCCATGGGAGGGCAGACCAACTGCCGTTTTTAGGATGATGTGGAATTGCCATTGATTCCCTATGACAAACGTCTGGAATACCCACTATTTTGAGTCTTTGTTGTAATCGTGCATCCTCGTTGGCCCAAGAACGTATCTTGACAGAATCTCTCTTTCGCTTTACTGTAAGGTAAAGCGATTTAAGTCTGTTCCACAAGGGGAAATTATGCCTGATGCCACCTTGAGTTCTAAACACCAATTGGTCATACCGGCTGCCGTTCGAAAGCAACTGGGTCTTAAACCTGGAGATCAGCTTGATGTGCAAGTGGAGGGAGATCAGGCCGTCATTCGAAAAGCCCCGCAGTCTTATGTGCAATCCCTCGAAAAGGTCACTTCCTCCCTCTGGAAGGGCTATGGGCAAGAGTTGCGAGGTGATCGTGATCAATGGGATCAGGAGCGCTGAACCGAATTCCTACAGGCAGCCGCATTGCGCTTGATACGGTCTC
>QIMB01000101.1 GCA_003233615.1 Nitrospirota bacterium | reverse complement strand
GTCATCAAATTCAACCACAGAATCAAGGAGTTTCTCGCGATACTCATTCGCCTTTTCAATATATTCATCTGGAACATCTTCCGTCACAAAATCTGCACCAAGCGTTTCATCATCGAATACCAACGCTTTCATCGAAACCAAATCAATCACTCCACGAAAGCCCTCTTCCTTACCTAGAGGCAACTGCAGAACAACAGGGTTCGCCCCCAAGCGATCAACGAGAGTCTGGACAGCCGGGAAAAAATCTGCACCGACACGATCCATTTTATTCATAAAAGCTATTCGAGGAACGTTATACTTATCCGCTTGACGCCAAACAGTCTCCGACTGAGGCTCAACGCCTTGCACAGAATCAAATACGGCCACCGCGCCATCCAACACTCGTAGCGATCGCTCAACTTCAATCGTAAAATCAACATGACCTGGAGTATCAATAATATTAATCAAACTATCCTTCCAAGAGCATGTTGTCGCCGCAGCCGTAATTGTAATTCCGCGCTCACGCTCTTGCTCCATCCAGTCCATAGTGGCTGCACCCTCATGAACTTCACCAATTTTATAAGAGACACCCGTATAGAACAGAATACGTTCAGTCGTAGTTGTCTTCCCAGCATCAATGTGAGCCATGATCCCGATATTTCGCGTCCGACTGAGGGGAACGTCACTCACCACGATTCCTCACATAACAATGCTGCAAGAAACTTAAGATGCAGGGACTGAAGGAAATTAAAATATGTCCCTACTTACATCCAAGCCATTGCAGCATACAAGAATACCATTACCATCGATAATGGGCGAAAGCTCTATTTGCTTCGGCCATCCTATGCGTTTCATCACGTTTTTTTACAGCAGACCCATTATTATTGGCAGCATCCATCAATTCAGCAGCCAGCCTTTCTCTCATACTTTTCCCACTGCGAGATAAGGCACTCGCTTTAATCCAACGCAGAGCTAAGGCTATTTGACGAACTGGACGAATCTCTACAGGCACTTGATAAGAAGCCCCGCCAACTCTACGAGACTTCACCTCGACCATAGGCTTCACGTTACTCAAAGCTGCATGAAAAATCTTAAGTGGCTCATCACCAGTCTTCGCCTTTACGATATCGAAGGCACCATAACAAAGACGCTCCGCTGTACTCTTCTTGCCGTCACGTAGAAGTATATTTAAAAATCTCCCAACCATAGGATCTTTGTACAAAGGATCTTGGACAACTTTTTGACGAAGAACAAGCGGCCTACGTGGCATGACAAATCTATTCCTTAGTTATAAAACGATTAAAAATAATTCCTAACAAGAAAAAGAAGGGACTACTTTGGTCGCTTAGCTCCATACTTAGAGCGGCTCTGCTTACGGTTTGCTACCCCAACCGCATCCAGCGCGCCACGGACCATATGGTATCGAACACCAGGAAGATCCTTTACACGGCCGCCACGAACCAAAACGATAGAATGCTCCTGGAGGTTATGCCCCACACCTGGAATGTACGCGGTCACTTCCAGTCCGGTCGTCAGGCGAACCCTAGCCACTTTTCGAAGAGCCGAATTTGGCTTTTTCGGTGTAGTAGTATAAACACGAAGGCACACACCTCTTCGCTGAGGACAACGATTCAAAGCTGCACTTTTACTCTTCGCTTTATTGGGCTTTCTACCTATTCGAATTAATTGATTAACTGTTGGCATTTATTATTATTTCTTAAAAAAAAAGTGAACATTCGGATCTTTGCAACAAACACCTTGAGGAGAACCAGCCGATCTTATAGATAAATATTTGCCCTGTCAAGAACTTTTATACATCCACTCAGTCAACGCGGCAAAAAATATATACCTACTAATATCTACCTACTTTCAGCTTTATCAAGCCCTACACTTTCTTCTACAGGCGTGACTTCTTCTTCTACAGGCATTGGAACAAATGTATCACGATATTCGACCCAACCTGTCCCAGCGGGGATGAGCCTTCCGACAATGACATTCTCCTTCAACCCTCGAAGCTCGTCAGTCCTCCCATTAATAGCTGCCTCCGTCAATACCCGCGTAGTCTCTTGGAACGATGCTCCAGAAATGAAACTATCCGTACTCAGTGAAGCCTTAGTTATACCCAACAACACAGGCTTCCCTAGCGCAGGCTGACCACCCTCTGCAAGCACGCTTTCATTTTCATCATCAAAGACAAACTTATTCACCTGAGTTCCAGGCAAGAACGATGTATCACCTGCATCCTCTATCCTAATTTTTTTCAACATTTGTCGCGTAATGACCTCAATATGCTTATCATTGATCACCACACCCTGAAGACGATAGACCTCCTGTACTTCATTCACTAAATACTTTTGTAGCTCCCTTGGTCCAAGAACAGCGAGAATATCATGTGGATTGGCAGAGCCATCCATTAACGGCTCTCCTGCACGCACCCAATCTCCTTCATGAACATTCACATGCCGACCACGAGGGA
Organism: Nitrospirota bacterium; assembly: GCA_003233615.1. Classification (GTDB taxonomy): domain Bacteria; phylum Nitrospirota; class Nitrospiria; order Nitrospirales; family UBA8639; genus Nitrospira_E. The sequence goes on along the minus strand of QIMB01000101.1, from coordinate 11,012 downwards.
TTAAGTATTCCTTAATATCGCCAATTTTATTATCAACAGTGACCTTTCGGAGGCCCTTTACAAAACCGCCAAACGCAACTTCCCCGTCAATTTCACTCACAACCGCATGCTCTTTTGGCTTGCGAGCTTCAAATAATTCAGCCACACGAGGCAACCCACCGGTAATGTCTTTTGTTTTCGTGGTTTCTCGCGGTATTTTTGCCAACACATCTCCTGGAAACACAGTCGCACCTTTGTCTACAAATATATGCGCTCCGACTGGAAGCAAATATCTCGCGGGAGATCCAGAACTCAACTTTGCCGTTTTTCCAGAATCATCTTTGACCGAGAGCCGTGGACGCAAATTTGTTCCTGCTTGCTCGATCACAACACGACGTGATAGCCCGGTCACCTCATCCACTTCGTCTTTAATCGTGACGCCTTCGGTAATATCGCCCATGGCAACCTTTCCGCCTACTTCAGTCAAAATAGTCAACGAATAGGGATCCCATTCGACAAATTTTTGCCCAACTTCTACTTTTTCACCATCCTTGACTTTAATTTTAGCGCCATAAACCAAAGGATATTTCTCACGCTCACGTCCAGTATCATCGAACACCGCAATCTTGGCATTTCTGACCATCACGACCCAATCACCTTGCTGGGTTTTAACGGCCATACTAGGATGAGGGAAATCGGCATTCTTTTGCGCGTCAAACCGTAAATATTTAATCGTTCCTTCATGCTTTGCCTCTAAAACGGTCTGCTCGACCACCTTGCTCGCTGTACCTCCGATATGGAAGGTCCGCATCGTCAACTGCGTCCCAGGCTCTCCAATGGACTGAGCGGCAATAACTCCAACCGGTTCACCTTTTTCTACAAGACGTCCACGAGCCAAGTCTCTTCCATAACATTTCACACAGACACCCCAACGCGATTGACAGGTGAGCACCGACCGAATTTTCACCTGATCAATTCCTGCTTCAACAATTTCTTTACAGAGATCCTCATCTAATTCTTCATGCGCCTTCACCAGGATTTCCTGAGTGACTGGGTCATGTACATCTTCAGCCGTTAACCGCCCAAGAATTCGCTCATCCAAGGATTGAATGATCTCTCCACCCTCAACCAATGCAGAGATAATAATACCGTCAGTCGTGAAACAATCTGGTTCGCTCACAATGACATCCTGCGCCGCATCAACCAGGCGCCGGGTAAGATATCCGGAATTCGCAGTCTTCAACGCAGTGTCAGCCAAACCCTTGCGCGCTCCATGAGTAGAAATAAAGTATTGCAACACGGTCAAACCCTCTCGGAAATTTGCGGTAATTGGGGTTTCAATAATTTCGCCTGATGGCTTCGCCATTAAACCACGCATTCCCCCTAGCTGCCGGATTTGCTGAGAACTACCCCGAGCCCCAGAGTCAGCCATCATAAAAATTGGGTTGAGCCCTTGCGTCTCACCTCTTCCACCACCCTCGCTAATTTCCTTCATCATCTCGATAGCAATCTGCTCACTCACATGCGCCCAGATATCAATAACCTTGTTATATCGCTCACCATTGGTGATCAGCCCTTCACTATACTGATCCTGCACCTGCGCCACTTCCCCTTGCGCGCCACTGACCAATTTATTCTTGCGAGAAGGAATATGCATATTGTCAATACAAATTGACACCCCAGCTCGAGTTGCAAATGAGAATCCTAAATCCTTCAAGCGGTCCAGCATCACGACAACGTCATGAAGCCCGGCCAATCGATAGACACGATCCACCAATTTGGTGATCTGTTTCTTGGTCATCAATTGATTCGCCTCAGAAAAGGCGATTTTGGCAGGCAAAATTTCTGATAGGATCACGCGCCCTACCGTCGTTTGAACTAACTCATCTCCAATACGTACTTTGATTCGTGCATGCTCTTCTACTGCATCCGCATCATAGGCCACACGAACTTCTTGAGCCGAGGAAAAAATCTTATTTTCTCCTCGCGCTCCATCACGTTCCATGGTCAACCAATAGCAGCCCAACACCATGTCCTGCGACGGAACAGACAATGGACGTCCATTCGCTGGCGACAGAATATTATTAGCTGCCATCATCAACACACGGCACTCAATTTGCGCTTCAACTGAGAGGGGAATATGCACGGCCATTTGGTCGCCATCAAAGTCGGCATTAAACGCGGCACAGACAAGAGGGTGGAGTCGTATTGCTTTCCCTTCAACCAAGATTGGATCAAAGGCCTGAATGCCCAATCGGTGAAGAGTTGGCGCACGATTCAGCATGACAGGATGCTCACGAATGACTTCGTCCAACACATCCCACACTTCTGGTCGTTCTTTTTCGACGAGTCGCTTGGCACTCTTGATGGTGGTAGCTGCACCACGCTCTTCTAATTTATGAAAAATAAACGGCTTGAAAAGCTCAAGCGCCATTTTCTTAGGCAAGCCACATTGATTCAAGCGAAGCTCCGGCCCTACGACAATCACCGAACGTCCGGAATAATCCACGCGCTTACCTAAGAGGTTTTGCCGAAAACGCCCTTGCTTGCCCTTGAGCATATCACTCAGAGATTTTAGGGGCCGCTTATTGGCTCCACGAATCACGCGCCCTCGACGACCGTTATCAAATAACGCATCTACTGCTTCTTGTAGCATGCGCATTTCGTTCCGAATAATGACTCCTGGAGCTTTCAATTCGACGAGTCGCTTTAAGCGATTATTTCGATTAATAACGCGCCGATACAAATCATTCAGATCAGATGTGGCAAAACGCCCACCATCCAACGGAACAAGCGGACGCAATTCAGGAGGAAGAACTGGAATAGCATCCATAATCATCCATTCAGGATTATTCCCTGACGTATGAAAAGCTTCGATCACCTTTAAGCGTTTTGTGAGTTTTTTCCCGACCGCAACAGATGTCGTACTCTTAATTTTGTCGTGACGCTCATCCCACAACCCTTCAATATCAACTTTTCTCAATAACTCTCGAATGGCTTCGGCTCCAATTCCCACCTTAAAGGAACTCACCCCATGCTCTTCAACGCACTCGCGATATCTTTCTTCAGTCAATAATTCTCGATCCTTGAGACTGGTATTGCCAGGATCCAACACAACATAGGACTCAAAATAGAGAATTTTCTCTAACTGCTTCAGACTCATATCCAAAAGAATACCGATGCGGCTAGGCACGCCTTTCAAAAACCAGATATGCGCCACAGGTGCGGCTAATTCAATATGCCCCATGCGCTCACGACGCACTTTGGATTGAATAACTTCAACCCCGCACTTATCGCAAACGATGCCTCGGTGCTTCATTCGCTTATATTTTCCGCAATTACACTCCCAGTCTTTCGTCGGACCAAAAATCTTGGCACAAAAAAGTCCGTCGCGTTCAGGCTTAAAAGATCGGTAGTTAATGGTCTCAGGCTTCTTCACTTCCCCATATGACCACGAACGAATTTTTTCCGGTGAAGCAATGCGAATGCGCATGGCATCAAACGATACGGCATCCCTCGGCTTCTCAAACAGCGAATAGATACTTTCCAAGTGTATTCCTCCAGTTAAAAGGAGTGGCGAATGAGCATGAACATCACGGTCGCCTATTCAGCTGATTTAATCAGCTCCACATCCAAGCCCAAACTTTGCAATTCTTTCACTAAGACATTAAATGACTCCGGAAGCCCAGGATCCAGGAAGTTTTCTCCCTTCACAATCGCTTCATACATACGAGAACGCCCCGGAACATCATCAGATTTCACTGTTAGGAATTCCTGCAAGGTCGACGCGGCCCCATACGCCTGCAAAGCCCACACCTCCATTTCCCCTAAACGTTGCCCACCAAATTGTGCTTTTCCGCCCAATGGTTGCTGCGTCACTAAGGAATACGGGCCAATAGAACGCGCATGTATTTTATCATCGACTAAATGATGGAGCTTCAACATATACATATATCCAACCGTGACTGGGCTCTTGAAGGGTTCACCTGTCAGACCATCATAGACAACCGATTGACCAGATTCCGGCAATTTTGCCTTCGTCAACATCGCCTTGATTTCTTTCTCTGAAGCCCCATCAAATACAGGCGTTTCAACTTTAAGACCCAGCGCTTTCGCCGCCCATCCCAAATGGATTTCCAATATTTGTCCGACATTCATCCGTGAGGGCACACCTAGCGGATTCAACACAATTTCAACAGGAGTTCCATCAGGTAGATAGGGCATATCCTCTTCAGGCAACACACGCGAAACGACACCTTTATTCCCATGGCGCCCCGCCATCTTGTCGCCAACGGATATTTTCCTCTTAATGGCTAAATAGACCTTGACGAGCTTTATCACCCCAGGAGGCAGTTCATCGCCACGCCGAAGCCGGCCCACTTTTTCGTCATATGCGGTTTGCATGATTTCTATTTGGTCTTTCGCTTCCCGCTCAATGCCATCCAACTGCTTCTGCTCTTCAGCATCAGCCAATATCACTCGACGCACATCGTCATCCGTCAACTTCCGGAGCACGTCTGCTGTAATCCGCCCCTTTTTCTTGAGGATGACCTCACCACTATCAGGATCCATTAAATCCCGCCCGACAAACTGCCCTAATAATAATTTTCGGATCCTTCTATTCCGCTCGTCTTCCAAAATCCTCAACTCTTCCTGATAATCTCGCTCTACTTTTGCACGATCGTCGGTTTCAATCGTACGGGAACGCTCATCCTTATCAACGCCTTTTCGTGAAAATATTTTCACATCAACGACAATACCCTCAATTCCCGGAGGGACTTGCAGAGAGGTATCCTTCACATCCCCCGCTTTTTCCCCAAAGATTGCTCGAAGGAGTTTTTCTTCAGGAGTCAGTTGCGTTTCACCTTTTGGAGTAACTTTCCCGACTAAAATATCCCCAGGCTTCACCTCTGCTCCAATTCGCACAATGCCGCTCTCGTCTAAATTGCGAAGTGCCTCATCTCCAAGATTTGGGATATCCCGAGTAATTTCTTCTTTTCCTAATTTCGTATCCCTTGCCTCAACTTCAAATTCTTCTATATGAATAGACGTAAACGTATCTTCTCGCACCAATTTTTCACTGAGAAGTATGGCATCTTCATAGTTATAGCCACCCCAAGGCATGAAGGCCACCAAAATGTTTTTCCCCAATGCTAATTCACCACGATCCATTGATGGACCATCAGCCAACACTTGACCAGCTTTCACCGGTTGACCCACACGAACAATTGGTGTTTGCGTAATACACGTATTTTGATTGGTCCGCTGAAATTTCACAAGCTCATACGTATCTAAAATCCTCGAGCTCTTTTTCGTCTCATCCTTACCCTTACTTCCAGTTTTCACCACAATTCTTCGAGCATCGACAGACTCGACAATGCCATCACGCTGCGCAAGTGCCAAATAACCAGAATCTCTTGCCACAACAGACTCCATACCCGTCCCTACTAATGGAGAATCGCACCTTATTGTTGGCACTGCTTGCCGTTGCATATTCGAACCCATGAGAGCTCGGTTGGCATCATCATGCTCCAAAAAAGGAATCAGTGCAGTCGCTACACTCACCACTTGCTTCGGAGAGACATCTAAATAATCCACTGCATCAGGAGTCGTTGTCACAAATTCTCCGGCTTCCCGCGCCGTAATGGTATCTGAGGTCAGTAGTCCATCTGCATTCATAGCTGAATTCGCTTGGGCGATGACCACTTTGTCCCCATCGATAGGAGAGAGGAATTCGATCTCATCGGTGACACGACCTTTTCGCACTTTTCGAAATGGTGCTTCAATGAAACCATACTCATTGATTCGAGCATAGGTTGCTAGAGAGGTAATCAAACCAATATTCGGACCTTCTGGCGTCTCAATAGGACAGATACGGCTATAATGCGAAGGATGCACATCCCGCACTTCGAATCCTGCTCGCTCACGCGTCAGTCCGCCAGGGCCCAAAGCAGAAAGACGTCGCTTATGAGTAATTTCAGCTAACGGATTTGTTTGATCCATAAATTGCGATAACTGGCTTCCAGCAAAAAATTCTTTTATGGCTGCCACAATAGGCTTCGCATTAATAAGATCGTGAGGCAAGACGGTTTCCATATCGAGCAGGTTCATGCGTTCCTTAATACTCCGCTCCATCCGAGCCAAGCCAACCCGAACTTGGTTTTCCAAAAGTTCTCCAACAGAACGAACGCGTCGATTGCCTAAATGATCAATATCATCTACATCACCCTTGCCAGCCTTCAGATCAACCAGGCATCGCACTACCTCAACAATATCTTGAGCCGTCAACGTTCGCTGCTCCATGGACAAATCAAGGTTAAACCGTTTATTCATTTTTAAACGACCAACTGGCGATAAGTCATACCGCTTCGGATTTGTGAAAAGATTTTCAAACAACAATTTAGCCGACTCAATCGAAGGCATTTCACCAGGCCTTAGGCGCTTATAAATTTCAACCCAGGCTTCTTCCTTAGAATGCGTTCGCTCAGCCTCCAGAGTATCCAAAATGACAGGACTCGTCGTTGGACTATCCAAATAAATGACCTTGAAACTCTCCATACGGCCTTCAAGAATTTGCTCTAATATAGGGGCAGTCAGACGCTGATTTTTTTCCAACAGCACCTCTTGGCTTTCTGGGTCCACAAGCTCCGTCAACACAGCCCGACCAACCAAATCTTCAGCTTTAATGGCAATCTCCTTGATGCCAGCGGAACGCACACGCCCCATCAGGGTTTTATTTAATTTCATCCCTTCTTTAGCTAACAATTCCCCTGAACTCTTTACCACTATGTCGGATGAGGTACGCAGTCCGACATGAATGGCAGGATCCAACTTGCGAAGCAATTTGCCATTACTCACACGAACTTCCTCGACGGGGTAATACATTTTCAGCAAGTCATCAGTACTGAAACCAAACCCCTTCAACAAGATGGTCGCTGGCATTTTTCGTCGACGGTCGATACGGACATACAAAATATCTTTTGCATCATATTCAAAATCCAACCACGACCCTCTGTACGGAATAATTCTTCCAGAAAACAATACTTTCCCACTGGAATGCGTCCGCCCTTTATCATGACCGAATGAAGGCCCTGGAGACCGATGCAATTGACTGACGGCAACCCGCTCTGTCCCATTGACAATAAAGGTGCCTCGATCAGTCATTAACGGCAATTCTCCAACATAGACTTCTTGCTCTCTCACGTCCAACACACGATTTTTCACGGCCTTATCTTGTTGATCAAAAACGACCAACCGAACACGCAGTTTTAACGGAGCCGCAAAGGTCATCCCCTGCTCAATGCATTCGCGAATATCGTATTTGGGGGTCCCTAACGAATAACTGGAGAACTCCAGAATAGCTGAATTATTGTAATCCATGATCGGAAAGACACTTTTAAATGCAGCATGCAACCCCTTTTCATCACGCCGGTCAGGGAGTGTCTCCGCTTGCAAGAATTCCTCATAGGAACGACGTTGCACCTCAACCAAATCCGGAATCACAATATGCGAACGAATCTTCGAAAAACTATATCGCTGAACACTGCCTTCAAAGGCTGGTTGTGCCATTCACATCTCCCCTTAATGGATTAACGGCTATCTGCATTCACCTGCGCATCGAAACTTCCCTACGAAAGAACTATTTCACTTCGACGGTCGCACCAACATCTTGCAATTTTTTCTGTATAGTTTCAGCTTCCTCTTTCGATGCCCCTTCTTTCACAGCCTTAGGCACACCCTCAACCAATTCCTTGGCTTCCTTTAATCCCAAACCAGTGATTTCACGGACAACCTTAATGGCTTGAATTTTTTTGTCTGGAGCCGTTGCGGTCAAGACCACATCAAATTCAGTTTTTTCTTCTGCTGCCGGCACAGCTGCACCTGGCGCCGCTGCAACAACACTTACTGGGGCCGCAGCCGTCACACCAAACCGGTCCTCCAAACCTTTCACCAAATCAGACAACTCAAGCACACTCAGACCCTCTATGGCCTTAATGAAATCTTCCTTCGACATTTTTGTTTCCGTGGCACTCATCTCTCCGTCTCCTTTCTGCGTTTTGTTTTCTTGTATGGCGGCCAATACCGCAACAATACTTCTGACTACCTGACCCAAAACCCCCACGAAGCCACGAATGGGCCCCTGAAAGGCCGACAACAACATAGCCAGCAAGTCCGACTTTGATGGCAAATCTGCTACTGATGACAGCTGCGCTGCATCCAGTTCCTCTCCATCAAGCACAGCCCCCTTAACCTGCAAGCTTTTTTCACACTTTTCCGCTTTAATGAAATCCCGAAGAACTTTGGCCGGCAACACCGGGTCATCATAACCAATCACCACTACAGATTGGCCTTTAAACAACGGCACCAGAGGAATGAGCGGAGTATCACCGAGTGCACGAATGGCTAACGTATTCTTCACCACATGCATATGTGCCTGCGCGTGACGAAGCTTTTTCCGTAAGTCATTGACTTGATTGACTGGCATCCCCGCACATTCGGTTACAATGGCAATTCGCGCCCGAGTAAACCGTTCGCGCAAGATAGACACGGCTTCCGTTTTGTCAGTTTTTTTCATAGCCCCAACTCACCTGCTTAGATTAAAATTTTTACCCAATTTGCTTGGCAAGGCCGACAGCATCGAGACGAACCCCTGGCCCCATCGTGCTCGACAGAGTCGCACTTTTGACATACTTGCCTTTACTTGATGATGGCTTGGCCTTCAGAATTGAATCGAACACTGCCCGTGCATTGTCCGTAATTTGTTGACTTTGAAACGAAACTTTGCCAACGGGTACATGAACATTCCCGGCCTTATCAACCCTGTACTCTACACGCCCCTTCCGAATTTCTTGAACAGCCTTACCAACATCAAATGTTACAGTCCCCGTCTTCGGATTCGGCATCAATCCCCGTGGACCAAGCACTTTTCCCATTTTCCCGACAGCACCCATCATATCCGGGGTTGCAATCATAGAATCAAAGTCCAACCACCCGTCTTGTATTTTTTGCAAAATGTCGTCACTTCCAACGAAATCAGCCCCAGCCCCTCTCGCCTCTTGCTCCTTCTCACCTTTCGCAATGACCACAATACGTATTTTTTTACCCGTGCCATGAGGCAAAACGGTTGTCCCGCGCACCATTTGGTCAGCCCGCTTCGGGTCTACACCTAATGAAAGGGCTATTTCAACCGACTCATCGAATTTAGCAAATGCAGCCTCTTTCACCATAGCACTCGCCTCCTCCAAGGAATACTCGGGCTTGGCTACCTTCGACAATGCTTCTTTAAATTTTTTCCCCACGATACATACCCTCTTGTGAAATCCTTCGAAAAAGTTACGCTTCCACCGTAATGCCCATACTCCTGGCCGTGCCAGCAATCACTTGCATGGCAGCAGGAACGTCGCTCGCATTCAAATCTTCGATCTTCTGCTTGGCAATTTCTTCTAATTGCGCCTGACTAATAGATCCAACTTTATTCTTATGCGGAACTCCAGACCCCTTAATCACACCAGCAGCTTTTTTTAAAAGATCCGATGCCGGTGGCGTTTTCGTAATAAAACTAAAACTTCGGTCTTTATACACAGATATCACAACGGGAATAATACTGCCCTCTTGCTTCTGCGTTTTCGCATTAAACTGTTTGCAAAATTCCATGATGTTCACGCCGTGCTGCCCCAATGAAGGACCAACAGGGGGCGCTGGATTCGCTTTACCCGCAGGGATCTGCAATTTAATTTGACTCATTACCTCTTTAGCCATTCATTCACCTACCTTAAATTTCTAAAAACCCTCATACAATCAGGACGAAGCTACCATCATACACCACGGGATCAATACACCCCTATGCTCGCTCAACTTGAGAAAACGTCAATTCCACAGGTGTCGATCGGCCAAAAATACTCACCAAGGCCTTGACCCGTGCATGGTCTTGATCCACCTCATCAACCAATCCATTGAACCCCAAAAATGGTCCGTCAACAATGCGCACATTGTCTCCTTTGGAAAAACTCGCCAATTCCCTTGGAGCAGAAACCCCTGACTCTAGTTGCTTCAAGAGAGTCGTCACTTCCTCAGGATCTAATGGAATCGGTCGAGTCCCGCCCCCAATAAACCCCGTCACCTTTGGAGTCTCCTTGATCATTGCGACCAATTCATCCTTGATAGGTCCATTAACTTCCAGCAGGACATAACCAGGAAAAAACTTCCTCTTGGAAGCTCGGCGCTTTCCCTCTTTAAATTCTACGACGTCCTCAGTAGGAACCAGCACCTGCCCTACCTCTTCACCCATACCCAGTTGATTAGCCCGCTCAACAATACCCGTTCGAACTCGCCCCTCGAATCCTGCATAGGTGTGTATGACATACCAATGACTCGACATGAATCCCCTTCTTCTCTGTTAGACAATCCGGCTAATCAACCAGACCAAAAACGAATCCACAATTGACAAATATATGGACATAATCACACAAAACAGCAGCACAACCGTTGTCGAACCGATTGTCTCAGATCTCGTAGGATAGGAAATTTTCTTCAGCTCACTACGAACCCCAGACAAAAACTCAGTAATGGAAGCCCCGACTTTTTTAAACACGAGCTAGCATCCTCTTGCGATGTACGTTATAGGCCCTAAAAATATCACCAAACCTTCACCCTGCAACATATCTCTGGCAGGGGCACCAGGATTTGAACCCGGACTTTCGGTTTTGGAGACCGACGTGCTAGCCATTGACACTATGCCCCTTTAAAGACATTTCAATCTGAGTACCCGCCCATGATCACTTCACCTCTTTATGCGGAACATGCTTCCGACAAAATCGACAATACTTTTTCATTTCTAAACGATCAGGATCGTTTTTTTTGTTTTTCATTGTTGAATAGTTACGGCGCTTGCAATCTCCGCAAGCTAGAGAAATAATGACTCGCATAGCTATACCCCTGTCTTCTTATTCCACAATTTCCGTCACAACCCCGGCACCGACCGTCCGTCCACCTTCACGCACCGCAAACCGCACACCTTGCTCCATCGCGATCGG
>QIMB01000044.1 GCA_003233615.1 Nitrospirota bacterium | reverse complement strand
ATCCCGAGCATGATGCACGTGATGACGTTGATGAGTGTCATCTTTTATATCTATGCGATCACCGGCTATCAGTTGTTTCATGAACATGATCCGACGCATTGGCGGTCGCTAGGAATTTCCTTACTCACCCTCTTTCGTGTAGTCACCTTGGAGGATTGGACTGATGTCATGTACACAGCTATGGAGCTTATTTTGTGAGCTTTGTGGTATTGGGCACATTTATTGTCATTAATCTGTTCATTGCGGTGGTGATCAACAATCTTGATGAAGCCAAAGCCGAACGGCTTGCTGAACTTCAAGGGCCTGTCACACAAAAAGAAATTCTTACAGATTTGCGAGAGACACAAAAAGCACTTAAACGGTTAGAGGAGCGCTTGGAGCGGACTTCTTAATGATACCGGAAGCATGAAAAGGTTGAATTGTCTGAAGAGGTATTAAAGAAAAAAAAAGGCGACTAGCCCGAGGGCTAGCCGCCTTTGCTTAGCTTTGAAGCTATTCCGCTCAGTCCTAACTACCTTCAATTCTTACGCCAATCGTTCCAGCATAGTTATCGAATTGGCTATGTCCAACCAATGCCCTGAAATTGATAAATGGTTGAATCCCATTAGGCAGAACTAACACCGTCCCAATGCCTAAATTGAAAAAATCTCGATCCGGCTTGTCGTTGTTAAAGCTAAATTTTGATGCGTTAGCTCGATTGTCCTCTACAAATTGGACGTCGATAGATCGTCGATCATTCTCAAACTCATGAATATAGTCTGCCGTGGCCTGTGGCACCCAGACACCATAGGACGTATTGATGGCCATTGAGCCCTGAAGGCCTACAGTGGTCTGAAGGGATTTCACGGTCTGATCGTCATAGGCTAGTCCTAATCCGCCGGCGTTGTTCTCGTTATAATCATCAATAGAAAGGTGGGTATAGTTCAATCCGACCCGTGGTCCAACGGTAATATTCCCGATGGTGTGGTCATAGCCTGCAAGCGCCTGGATAATAAATTCATCTCCATCAGAATCACTCCTGGCATTGCCCCCAAATTGAGTCCCGCCAAGTGTAATGTATTCCACGGGCCTTTTAAGGTCATAGTTATGGCTGGTGTATCCTAAACTGATATTGAGGAACATTGCTGGAATGGGCATGACTGATCCATACACCAAGCCCCCGTAAGAATTCGTGTTGAAATCGCCGCCGCCGTCAAAGTCGCCATCGCGATTGACATAATTGAATGCGCCCCCGGCTAAAAACATGTTATTGAACCGAAAGTCTGCCCCGACCGTAGCACCCAACACAGTCGAATCAAACCCATCACCAAATGTGGTTTGATCTCTATCCAAGGCTTCCACATTACCAGAAATAAAGAGTCCCAATCCGCTGGGTAAGTTAAGGGTCGCTTGATTCCCGGTAGATTTTCCTTCCAGTCGATCTTGACGCCGATTTTCCACGGTAGCACCTAAAGATTGGGACGATCCCGTTCCTCCACCAGAAGGACTCCCAGGTCCAGATGGCATATCATTACATAGGGCTGCCAGGTTAGGACCTAAGCCGGCAACAGCACCTCCTCCGGTCAAATTCTGACATTGAAGATCAAGTTGATTGGCTATGGCTTGGTCTAAGGTTTGTGCTGCCCCAGCAAGGGATGGCAGCCAAAGAAAAGCTGCAACGAGAACAAAGGCTAACAGAATGCGATTAGGCAAAAGTTTTATGGTACTCATTCACCACCTCCATATAGGTTTTCTTAATATTATTGGATATTATTAAATATGTAGATTACAAAAGCTGTCGATTATAAAGTGTCTTGAACTTCTTAGCAATCTATTATTCATCTCTGTATTGATAGATTTGCAGATAAGAAGTACACTGTATTGCCTGAGCTAGCGAGACGAACATAGAAGTCATGATGGAAACGGAATATCTCATTTCAAAGCAAATGTTTCCCCGTGTATTCTGGGCAGTTGTGAGTATTTGTTTGATTGCAGGATGTACGGCTCAGCCAGGGAAAGACTCCATTGTCGGTGATGGGGGGCAAGGCTCATCTACCTCCGTATCAGCAGATGGTACCAATGATTTTGTGGCAGTCGACTGTCTACTCCCAGGGCAAATGCGGCGTCTCGGGACTCATGTGACCTTTGTGACTGCTCGACGGCCGGCTCGCCTTACGGCCCAAGACTGCGCGATTCGTGGTGGTGAATATACCATTTCCGACCGTGCAGACTACCAGACATCCCTGAAGCTATGGCTTGATACTGCCCAAGAGGGGGACGCCACATCGCAATATTACGTGGGCACCATTTATGAAAAAGGTCCTAAAGGCAAGCCAGACTATGCTCTTGCAGCGGTCTGGTATCAGAAAGCCGCTGAACAGGGACATCGCCAAGCAGCCATGAATCTTGGACGATTGTATGAAACAGGGTCAGGTGTGCCCAAGAATGCACCAACTGCTTCAAAGTGGTACGCGAAAGCCTCTGGTATGGGCGAAGCAGACCTCTCGATGCTGATAAATGAGGATGCCAAAAGTCGTATCAAAGAATTAGAAAAGACTCTGAGTGCGAAAGAACTTCAGATTCATCAATTGCACAATCATATTCAAGAAATCACTCAAGAGCTGACCGGATTGCGGAATCAGCTCCAACAGCGGTCCTCGGAAGCTCAAACGGAACAGCAGAAATTACTCTCTCTTCAAACGCGGTATGATGGGTTACAGCAACAGGTCGAACCCAAGCACGCTGAACATGAGCGGGCTCAACTGGAGCTCCAGGAATTGAGAAGGCATCTGGTGCAAAAATCCACTATTGCGCAGAGTAGCCAAAAACGAATTGAGGAATTAGAGCAAGTCTTGGCGAAGTCACAATTCGACACGGCGCATATCCAAATGGAGAAGGACCTTGAGGGCATTCGTGTGGAGCTGGAGAGTCAACAGACGGTGGTCAGTGAACGGGATCAAGAAGTCAGACAACTGCATCAACAGATTGCCTCGTTAGAAGCAGAAGCTGCTCAACAGGCTCAAGAGTTGGAACAGGCCCCTGCGGTGGACTTAGGTTTTGATGGTCCGACAATTGAGATTATCGATCCGCCACTCGTGCTTACACGAGGGATTAAGGTCGTCGGTGCTGGTCCGCCACGCATAGCTGTGCCTATTGGGGTAGTACGCCAAATTTCAGGCCGTGTCATCGCAGCCGCAGGATTGCGTATTCTTACGATGAACGGTCATGCCGTTCAAGTGGATGAACATGGCGTTTTCACGATGGACTTTCCGCCGTTGCGTGGCGCTCAAGACACTCTTTCTGTGCAGATTCTTGCCGTCGACATTCAAAATAAACGCGCTGCCAAAAAACTGATGCTTGTTGCCGGTAAGGCCGTCGTCACTGCTCCTAAAATATCAGACGAAGATATGGCGGTGTTTGGGAATTACTATGCTTTAGTCATTGGCAATGATCGCTATCAGCATTGGAACCTCTTACACAATGCTGTCGCTGATGCTCAAGCCGTTGCGGATATTCTGGAGACTCGGTACGGGTTCACGGTCACCTTTCTCAAAGATGCGACCCGCCGTGATATTCTGAAAGGGCTCAATAATTTCCGGAAAAGCCTGAAGGAAACTGACAATCTTCTCGTCTATTATGCGGGGCACGGGCATTTGGAGACTGATATTGATCGTGGCTACTGGATTCCCGTAGATGCTGAAATTGATGACACGTCTCAATGGATTCTGACTCCCAGTATTACGGATCTTTTGGAGCTCATGTCAGCGAAACACGTCCTTATTGTCGCCGATTCCTGTTTTGCCGGAAAGTTGACACGATCCAGCTTGGCGAAATTGCGTCCTGGACTTTCTGAAGAAGCACGCATGAACATGTTACGAACTGTGGCGAAAAAGCGAGTTCGAACGGCGCTCACATCGGGAGGAGAGCAACCGGTTTTGGATGTTGGCAAAGGCGGGCATTCAGTGTTCACGGGGGCACTATTAGACGTGTTAGGAGAGAACCAAGCAATTCTCGAGACGGAACGCCTCTTCTTAGCTGTCCGTACTCGTGTCGTTCAGGCATCCGGGCAATATAATATGGAACAAATTCCTACCTATTGGCCTATTCAATTCGCAGGTCATGAAAGTCTGGGCGACTTCATCTTCATCCCCCACCAAAGCTGAGACTGAATAGCGTTCATTGCAATTCACTGTCATGTGGTTGTTCTATTTTTTTTACGGTTTCCAGAATATATTCTGGTGTTGATAGGAACAGATGCGTATCGCTGAATTAGTCGGATCAAGCCTGGTCAGCTGGAAATCATAGTCTTTCCACAATTGATGACCTGGTGTAGCACGCAACAAATGCTCTGGACACAGTCAGTCTATAGGATGTTTTCATCAGGAAGATAAAATTGCTTGGTAACAGATAAGGTTTGAGAGCACCTGCGTCACAGGGAAGGTAGACGCCATGACCTAGTCTAGGATGAGGGGGGCCCAAGAAGAAAGCGGAGAAATCTAGCGTGATTTGCTATTTGGAGAGAGAACGGATTGCCAACGGTCTTGTCGGCGAGTAATTTCCTCTTCGGAGATTCGTGTTTCCCATTCTTCCACGAGGCCGGATGGCCCTCGAAGCCACCATGTGGGAAGAATTGTTGGTGCGGGTTTTGCGGGTTGTTCAACCATTGTCATAGATGGATTTTGTGAAAATGTGTTCTATTCTCACATCATAATGTGGGATATTGTCATCAATAAGTCCTATTTTCTTAGGATATCGCACTAACTCTATAAATAAGCAAATATAGTGCCATAGATAAGCATGTGAATCAGCTTCCAGACCTCTACGTATTCCTTGAAAACCAGCTGTGCTGTGCGCGTTAAACTTTAGGCCCGCCTACCGGTAACTAAGCGCCTTAATCTAGCGGCATTTCCCACATCAATCGCAATTTTGGTGGACTAAGACCACCTTGGTTTCTTTCTGCGCTGTGGCTTGTGAGCGGTCTTTAAGCCAATCCCCCCTTTCGCAAAGAAGGGAATGTTGAAAATAGTCGCCAGCGGCGTTCTTGCTGTTTTTCCATGCTCACGTACTGAGAGTACGCTCCGCACGTCAATAGGGCTGCGGCCTTTCCTTCGGCAAGGCTCAAGACAGACCCTTCGGATAGACTCATGGCAGGCTTTTTTGAACATTCCCTTGGCTGCGATGTCGATTGTCCCTCGAGCGTTTACTGGAGATTGGTAGTCAAATATTCAACAGATCCAAGAAGAGCAGGGGGGATTTGGAGCGGGTCCAGGTACGCACTACATCTTTGATAGGCTGAGAGAAAAATCTCCCACCACCCCTCTTTTTCAAAGAGAGGAGTTCTGCCGACGTGGTAAGCCCACATCGGTGAGGCTCATCTTTGTGAATGTCCTGCTGCTTCGTCATGCTCCACTACATTTGCAACTCATCCCGTTTCCCGCGAGCATTGTGGCGGCCATAAGCGAAGCAGAAATGCATTGAATTGTTGTTTCGTGGGCCGCTGCAGTCCTTGCAAATATTCCCGAACCCGCGTGAGATTCCGTCTCACTTCCTGTTCCGGCACCCAAGCTGGAGTATGTTCTCCAGCTCTGTGGGTGGCCGATAGATCTCATCCTCACACGGGCTGTTCTCAGAACAAAACGACATCGTGGTCTCTTCGCAGTCAGGGTTATAACTAACTTGGCGAGCGTCTTCGGAGTATGTGGAATTTTCCACAATAGCGGGCTTGCCACCGTCGGCCTCACTTGCGGTCATGACAATCGTCTTCTGGCGTATATCCAGTCTAATGAATTTGTTCCAGTGAGCCATGATCTGTCCTCCTTCATGGTAGCGCTGTGTATTGTCGGTATAACGTGCATCAGCATGGTTTCCAAAAACTAGAATGGGTTTTTAAATTTTAAATATTTTTGAGCTTGGTGAAGGGGGAATAGTTGAAAATCATTGATATTTCAACGATAAAACTTTGGGACCACGCTATATAATCCTGGCATCGCATTTGCTTTTCCTCAAGTATGCAAGCGAGTACATAGAATGTATTTTTTTAACAGGAGGACAAGACCATGAGCTATTTCATTCATCCTAATCAATTGCCAGGAATGTTAGCCGAACACAATGACTACGATGACAGTGTTGACATTCGAAGTATTAGTCGCGCGTTACGCTTTCTAGAAGGCATTGATTACGATGAGGAGCCATTGCATCTTCGCCGTCGTCGTGCACAACGATCTTTCGAAACCCTCATGGTTCGATAATCAGTGAAGAAGCCCAATGGCATTGTAGGAAGTACAAATGCGGGTAACTTGAAATGTTACAACGTGTTGAAAAAAGTAAGAGCGGTGGAATGTTCTAAATGAGGTGAGTGTATTGACCAGGAAAGGCGAATGGAAAGATTGGATGGAAAAGAAGCGTGAGAAAACGATTTCCAGGATAGGGAATGTGTGATGGCCGTCCTTTGCATGAACTGTTCAGCGTTTGCGTCAACGCAGGTAAACGAAAGAATGCCTGGGGAGTGAGGGCCATCCCATTCCAAAATGTGTAACCCCTGATGCTTTTGAAGGCAAGTTTTCCATACCGCTCTGCGCCCGTCATTGCTCGGTGCTGTGATAGCCTCCTGTCGTTTTACGTTGCAGGCTTTGGCCAATCCAGCGATTAACCCAATATTCTGTGTTCCGAGTTCAAAGTCTAACCAAGGGGGAAGACTGCTCTCTTGTCCCCAATCCCTGCATTCTTCACCATGTTCTACAAATTTTTCCCCAAGAATGAGTGCGCCTGTGCCCATGGGGCCTGCACACCATTTATGGCCAGGGAAAAAATATGCGTCAGGTTGCCAGTCATGAAAATGTACGGGGATATGGCCCACGGCCTGGGCGCCGTCGACAATTAAAAGCGCATGATGGCGTTGAGTCAGTTGATAGAGACCTTCAATGGGGAAGATGCGTCCATCGATATGTGAAACATGACTGATGACAATGGCTCGAACCTGTGTGGATAGGAGAAGATGTTCAATCTCAGCTTCCAATTCAGTGGGTGATTGTGGGTCAAGGGTATGCACCTGCACACCGTAAGTGTGTAAGCCCAAGATTTCTTTACGCACCGTCGAGTTTTCATGAGTTGTGGTGAGGATGTGGTCTCCAGGTTTCCAATTGATACGAGATAAGACAAGCCAACTGGCTGTGGTGGCATTTGGCACAAAGGCAATGCAATCGACATTTTCTACGCCTAGCCAGTGAGCAAGGTCGTGGCGACAACGTTTTGCGGTCTTTCGATAATAGTCAATGCCCTCTTCAGAATAGAGAAGTCGACTGAAGTGTTCGAGAGTGGACGCGACCTCCTGTTGAACGGCCTGGTTGAATGGAGAAAGTCCGGCAACGTTAAGATAGATCATGGATGCGTTGGGAATAGTGGAGAGACACTCTTGCTATTAATAAAAGACAATCATGTCAAGAAAGCACCTGAACGATGGCAATAAATCGCCGATTACGGTTTTCGGGCTAACGCGAGGGCGATGAGTTGCTCTGGATCAGTATACCATTTGACCAACTCAAATCCTGATGACATCAGAAGGTCTACGGCCAAGGGACGATCATACTTTGTGCTGAGTTCGGTGCGAATCTCTTCGTCTTTTTTGAGCGAAAGAAAAATATCCAGATCAGGTATGTCCAGGGTCTGATCCTGGCAAGACCGTAACCACATTTCAATGCGATGTGCGTCTGGATTGTAACGCGCGACATGATCGAAGTGATCTGGATCGCATCGAGCGCCTAATTGGCTGCGAAGCACGTGGAGAATATTCTTGTTGAATTTTGCGGTGATGCCTTTCTGGTCGTTATAGGCCGCTTCTAAGCGGCGAGGGTCTGTAATGAGTTGGACACCTAATAAGAAAAAATCTCCCGATGCCATTTCGGTATTCACGTCTGTCAGGAAATTTTCGGCAGCGCTTGGTGGAAGATTGCCGATCGTCCCACCCAATATCACGACAAGACGTTTGCCTCCTTCTGGAATATGTTCGAGATGGACTAGGAAATCTCCTGCCACTCCATGTATTTGAAGTCCAGGGTATTCCTGTACGAGTTCTTCCGAGACTCTGCGGACAATCGATTCATCGACATCAAATGGCACGAAATAGCGTAATTGACCGGTGCGTTCCATGGCATCTAACAGTACGCGGGTTTTCGTTGCGGCACCGGAACCTAACTCTACGAGTTCTTCAGCAGCGCTCAGTGCGACGATTTCGTCCGCCCACGTCACAAGCAGTTGGTGCTCGGTCCGTGTTTGATAATATTCAGGCAATTCACAAATTTGTTCGAAAAGGGTCGAGCCGCGTTCATCATAAAATAATTTGGACGGCAATGTTCTCGGATTGGCAAGGAGTCCAGCCTTCACGATCTTTCTCAGTGTGTCGGGATCTTCTTGGGTGATAGGTACATCAATCGTAATCGAGGCCTCGGTTTTTGATTCCATGCATTCCTCCTGATTTGAGAACATATACACGGCGTACACTCGCTCAAGTTAGGTGTCAGATGATTTTAAAAAGAAATGACAGTGTTCGACTTGAGAAGGGAAAACGTGCACTGAAAGGGACGACAAGAGCAGAAATATACAGTATCGAATAATTCGGAATACTATACCGCTCATTACGCATTGATGTAAACAGTATTGGTGATGGGATCTGTTAAAATGCGTAGAGTCCAATCAAATACAGATTGTACGTTCGTGTATTTATTGGGAGAGCTTTTCGCTCATGTGGTTGTACGAGACGTTCAATCCCACTCAATACGTATGAGCAAAAAATATGTCCAAAGAACCTTCTCGTAATCTGAACCTCGAACTGTCAACGCAATATTATCAAGAAGGGACTTTGGAAAAGGATATATGGTTTAGGGTTGCGTCAAAAGATTATAGAGAGCTTATGAAGGCGGTCGACTTTGGGAAGCTATTTTCTCAATATCCCACACCCATGGAGTTATTCGATGTGGGTTGTGGAACGGGAAAATTCCCAGCCATGCTCCAACCTCACATTCCTCTCGATGCACGTGTTTTGTATGATTATTTAGATCCTTCCCAGCATAGTCTTGATGAATTACAACGGTCATTAACTCCACCCTACTATCCTCGAACACCGTTGAAGACAACGCTGGAAGCCTTGCGAGAGTCGGAATGCTCAACAATGGGCTATCACATTATTTGGTGTATACAATCTCTTTATTGTGTAGAAAGGATGTCGCTGGGGGTGGTACTAGACAAGTTGCAGAAACTCCTCAAGCCAGACACTGGCATAGCGATAGTATTCTTGGCATCCTCACATGCTTTTTATCATATCCTCTACAACGAGTATAACCAGCAATTTTATCCGACCACGCGTAGTGCTTTTATAACTGCGGAAGAGATAGTGACCAATCTGGACTCTCTTGGTATTTCTTATGCGGTGATGAAGTTGAGTTTTTCACATTCGATAGATAGCTCTGACAAGCAGGTCTTGGAAAAATATGTTCAACAATGCGTGTTTGACCAGAAAGCATTCGAAAATCTATTCGAGAATAATATCATGGGTTCCTTTCTAGAATCGTTCAGGAAGGGAACAATGTATGAATTTCCACAAGAAGTGTGGTTGCTCGTATTTGGTTCGAATCCTTCGCAGACGAAGAGGTTTCGTGATGAATTCTTTAGAACAGACAATGCTTGTGAGTGAGTCATTTCCCTCCATCAGTAGAAGGAGAATGAAGGAAAATTGCACATGGAATCGTTGCTCGTCAGTCATTGTGAGACTTCCAATCCTCGTGGCCGTACGAGACGCTCAATCCCACCCAACAGCCCATCCACACACAGAGCTAAGATGGTGGCGGGCAAGGCTCCAGAAAGAATCAATTGCATATCGGCTAATTGCAGTCCTGCTACAATTGGCACCCCTAATCCTCCGGCGCCGATAAAGGCTGCGAGGGTAGCTGTGCCCACCGTCCAAATCGCTGAGGTTCGAATGCCGGCCATGATGGTTGGCGCCGCAAGAGGAAGACGAACGGATCGCAATATTTGCCATTCGGTCATTCCGAGTGCTCGCCCGGTTTCGACCACGCTTGGCGCGGCATCGCGCAAGCCTGAATAGGTGTTGCGCAAAATGGGATAGAGGGAATAGATCCACAGCGCCATGATGGCCGGGAGCACTCCTACACCAAAAAGCGGAATCATAAACGCCAACAACGCGATTGAGGGTATCGTTTGCGACATGCCGATGACGCGAATGATGGTTTCCGCACCCTTTCGCCAACGCTCAAGGAAGAGGGCCAATGGAATGGCTAATGCTATGCCGAGGAGCAAACCTACACCAGCCAATCCGAGATGTTCTCCCGTCTGAGCAATCAGCGTCGAACGTCGTTCCCACATGTATGATAAAAAAGACGTGGATTCGTTTTTCGTTGTGGTGGTTACTTGGTCGTCGTCTTCGACCAAGTGTAAGGCACGTAAGGCGTCGTACGCGACGTGGGGTATCGCTTCACCGCGTTCTTGAATGCGAAGATTTAATTCACGCATGCGTGCAGGGCTGAGGGCATTCGTCAATAGACTGAGTACTTTTCCCAATTCAGGATGCTGTTCTAATGTAGATCCACGAACCAGAGCGGTAGCATCATACGGTGGGAAAAAATGACGGTCGTCTTCCAAGATGACAAAGTCGTATACGGCTAAACGGCCGTCGGTGGTATACACATCCAGCACATCCACATCCCCGTTGTCCGTGGCTTGATATTTGAGAGATTGTTGCATGCCGACCACTTTATGAAACTGCAGGCCATATAATTCTTTGAGTCCTGGCAGGCCATCAGCACGTTGGATGAACTCATATCCGAATGCGGCTTTCAATGTGGGAGCGACGTGAGCCAGATCAGTAATGGTGCGAATGTTCAACGTGTGAGCACGATCCCGCCGTAGAGCAAGTGCATAGGAATTATCAAATCCCAGTGGTGCAAGCCACCATAGGTTCCATCGTTTCCGAAATTCACTGCGCACCCGGTTCAAGACCGCAGTCGGATCATGCATTGGCGGGTCACCAAGAATCGTTACGAGACCAGTGCCGGTATATTCTGGATACAGGTCGATGCCACCAGTGGTTAATGCCTGAAAACAAATGTGCGTGCCGGCAAGGCCTAATCGTCGCTCGACGGTTAAGGTCGTGTGGGCTTCGATCAATTGTGCGAACATTTCTGCCAACAGCCGATTTTCTAAGAAATTCTTGGAGCCCACAATAATGGTGTTGCCGGACGAGGCGAAAACTGAACCTCCCAAGATCAAGAACACCAATACACTGAATAGGCCATTCTGAAGCCATTCGATCGTTGTTGTTCGAATGTGAGGGTTGTCTGAAAACCAATGGCTCATGGCAATATCTTCATCCTAAATGTGTTGGACGAGTGAGGTCACATATGGAGTGGCAGGTGTGTCTATGAGTTCCTGTGGTGTGCCGATTTGATGAATGCATCCATCTTTGAGCACTGTGATGCGGTCACCCAGACGAAAGGCCTCTGTCATATCATGGGTGATCACAACCATGGTTTTCTGTAGCTGTGTTTTCAGTTCGAGAAATTGTTCTTGCAGTTCATGCCGTGTTAATGGATCCAATGCGCTAAACGGTTCGTCTAATAATATGATGGGAGGATCAGCAGCCAAGGCTCTGGCGACTGCCACGCGTTGGCGTTGTCCGCCGGATAATTCGATGGGATACCGATTTGCGACCTGTCCTGGATCTAAATTGACCAAGGTAAGTAAGGTGTTGAGGCGGTCATGTTGTTGATGAATTGGCCATTGTAATAATTGAGGCACTAAACAGATGTTGTCTCTAATGGTCCAATGTGGAAAGAGCCCTCCATCCTGAGGGACGTAGCCGAGCCTGCGCCGAAGGGCAATGGGATCTTGATCTGATGCTGGATGACCTTGAATGAAGATTGCCCCTGAAGACGGTTCAGCCAAACGATTCAGTAATCGCAGAAGTGTGGTTTTTCCGGATCCGCTTTCACCAATGAGGGCCATCGTTTCGCCCTGTTTGACGCTCCAGTTGATATCCTGAAGGGCACATGTGCCGTCAGGAAAACGTTTGCTGAGTTGTCGGACTTCAAGCTCCCAGGTGTGCGTCACAGGGGTTCCCAATGAGGTGGAGAGGAGACAGCAGACGCTGTCTATGAGTAGACAGTGATTTCATGCCAAGTGGATGTCGGCAGAATAGCAAGGAACACTAATCGTGGCCAGCCAAGAACATCATCAAGCTGATGTCGCCATAATGCGGATCATACAGACATTATGGTTCAAGCCCTAGAAGGCTCTGCCTCCACGTTGTCATGCTGAGAGCAACGACGAATCTGGCTGAGCGATGGTGTGCGTGAATTGGGCGAGATCCTTCGACTCCGCCGGGCGCCGCTCTGGATGACACGATGAGGAACCGAGCCTCTGAGGGCCTGAGCAACATCGCAGGGCTCGAACCATGAATTCAGTATGATCCCATATTGCGTCCGGGCAACGGGATAGCTTGCAGGTTGACAGGGATTATGTGAACTTTTCGAATGCGTTCAAATTTCGGTATAGTAGCGATAGCCCGTCAGGGGCTTTGTATTCGTGCCCATAATTATCATTTCCCATCATTTCGTATGCATGAATGAGGTCGAGTATGACAATGCTCTGTTCAAGTCTTCTGCAGGAATTGGACGAAGCCCGGAAACGGACGGACAGTTTATTTTCACTGATAAGTCCTGAGGGCATGTATGCTCGTCCGATTCCTGAACGACATCGCGTGATTTTCTATTTGGGACATCTTGAAGCGTTTGATTGGAATCAACTGTGTCGTTGGACGTTAGATACGCCAGCCTTTCATCCATCTTTTGACCAATTGTTTGAAGCAGGGATTGATCCTGCGGTGGGCACTGCCTCTACAGACACACCTTCTGATTGGCCAAGCATCCAGGAGGTAGAAGGTTACACTGCACGAGTCAGAGAAGAGATCGATCAGGCCTTAGAATGGGTACCTGAAGAGATGGTGCATGTCGCGATTGAACATCGTCTCATGCACGTCGAAACCACGGCGTATTTATTACATCATCTAGGTGCCAATGAAAAACTGGCACCGCTTTCCGCACCCCTGTCCGTACATGGACAGGTTCCGTCTGAAGAAATGGTGGAGATCCCTGAAGGGTGGACAAGTTTAGGTCGTTGTCGTGGGGAAGGATTTGGTTGGGACAATGAATGTGAGGAGCATGAAGTCTGTGTTCCTGTTTTTGCTATCAATCGATATAAAACGACGAATGGCCAGTATCTGCAATTTGTGAATGAAGGAGGAGCGCCTCCGGCGTTCTGGAAACGTCAGGGTGAACAGTGGATGTTACAAACGATGTTTCATCTTGTCCCGTTACCTCTCACGTGGCCTGTGTATGTAACCCATCAACAGGCCCAATCATATGCTGACTGGAATGGGTTGGCCTTGCCAACCGAGGCTCAATTTCATCGTGCGGCGTATGGAACACCGTCCGGTATCGATCGGCAATTTCCCTGGGGTACCGAGTCGGTCCAAACCACCCATGGTAACTTTGACTTTCAGGCTTGGGACCCTAAGCCAGTCACAGCAGATCGTCAAGGAGATAGCACATTTGGTGTTGCGCAACTTGTGGGCAATGGCTGGGAATGGACATCGACGCTTTTTTTGAAGGCTTCAATCCCCTTCCAACGTATCCCGAGTATTCCGCACGTTTTTTCGACCAAGATCATTATGTCGTGAAAGGCGGCGGTCCTCAAACGGCTAGTCGGTTGTTACGGCGATCATTTCGTAATTGGTTCCGGCAAGGCTATCCGTACGCCCATACCGCGTTTCGGTGTGTCCGTCTTTAGGGTGTAGGTTTTCAAAACTTTCAATCTTTTGATTCTCTGAGTCAGATAGGCTCCTCGGTGTCTAGCACATCGTATCCGAATAATTGATTCATTTCACCAGTTCTCTCCCAATGCATGAGTACTCAATTGCCTTTTTAT
>QIMB01000168.1 GCA_003233615.1 Nitrospirota bacterium | reverse complement strand
CTGAGGCCTTGGCAGATACGACTGAGCTGCTTGAGACACGTTGTGGGCCGGTTGTCATGTGTGAGGATTTCCCTGCATTGCTGACGAATGGTAGGCTTGTTGGAAAATGTTGATCGTTCCAGTGTTGCGATAATGGTGACAAGTTTTTCCAGTTCGACGTGAAGTGCAAGTACGCGGCCGAACAGTGGTGCGATGGATCCGGAAAGAGAAAAATACAGGCCGACATAGATCAGTAATGAGAGTACCCAAAAATTCGATACTCCTGCGAAGAGCGTCGAGAGTCCTAGTGCGATCGTGAGTGCACAAAGGCCTGATGCCGTGATGATAATCCAGCGGAGATTTGGTATCGTAACGGGTTCTCGCAGGAGAGAAAGAATGCGTGTGCCATCCAGTGGATCCGGGCTAATGAGGCGTGTGGCTAACAGACAGCGATCTCGTAAGCGTGACAATGGTGTGAGTTCTTTGACGAGGGTCTGGCGAATATTCCAGGGGACTCCATCTTGCTCGGGATTGTTTGCTTGAAAGATCCAGTTTTGAAGTTGGGTGTGCCCATTTGAAGAAAAGGTCGTGTCGAGTAGGGCTAATAATGAATGCGGACCTGTGAGGTCCAGGTCTGAGGTGTAGGGATGATGAGGGGGCGGATGATGGGTTTGTGTCTGAATGTGTGGCCAATCAAGTTGCAGTCGTGCAAGAAGATCTTTTTTGATCTCTATCCAAAGGTCCAATCGGTGTAATTGAAATTTCAGCCGTTGATGGAACCAGGTTGTGGTGAAAAAAATTGCAAGAAATACGACAAGAAGACTATTGCCACTGTGAAACCAGGCATGCTGATAGAAGCTCACACAGATGACAGCCCCCACGAGAAAAATGGCGAGTCGCCATCGACTAAATCGTTGACTGGCAGCCTTTCCCTGTGTGGCGAGTCTCTCTCCACGACGCAGCAGGCGAGTGAGGGCCTTGTGGCGTTGATCCGTACGAGAAGTGTTCATTCAGTGTGAGACCTTAGCCCCTCTTCATACTTCCGTCAATTATTTCCATTTTCATGTCTTCGTCCATTGTTGAAATTCAGATTCCGGCATGCGTGGATGGCGCGGAACTCTCCGGTCTTTTAGCCTGCCCCATGTTCTTAGGGTTGTGGGAACAAGATGGAAGATTGACGATCTATTGGCAGGGGAGCCAAGAAGGCCTCATTCAAGAAGTGCACGAAGCTCTTCTCCAGCTTGATGTGACGATTCCAGCTTCGTCAATACAGCTGCAACTCGTGATACCTCACGATTGGAATGCCCGATGGGCGGCTTCCGTGAAACCGATTCGGATTGGCCGGCGTATTGGCATTCGTCCGAGTTGGGCAACGATGGAGATGCCAGAGGATGGGATTGAAATTGTTCTTGATCCGAAACAAGCGTTTGGGACCGGGCATCATGCCACGACTCACCTTCTTCTTGAATGGCTGGAGGAGATACCTGAATTGAAACATTCTCGACTATTAGATGTTGGCACGGGGAGCGCTATTCTGAGCATGGTGGCATTGCGGTTGGGTGCCGTATCGGCTGTCGGAATCGATAATGATTCCGTCGCAATCGATTGCGCACAAGACTATGCTGCACTCAATGGGTTTGCCCAAGAATTGGATCTGCAATGTTGCCAAGTGGAAGATCTTGCCGGTCAATCATTTGAGGTGATTGTGGCGAATATTGATCGAAAGACAATTCTAGACATCTCGCCTGCATTCTCGAATTTACGGTTTGCTGACGCTCAGTTATTTCTTTCAGGTCTACTGAAGGAAGATGAGCAAGATATTGTGGAAAAGTTATCAATCCTCGGTTGGGTACAACAAGCTATTCGGGCCAGAGAAGGATGGATTGCTCTTCAATTTCGTGTCGCGTCTCCTGCTTGATAGTCTTCGGGTAGTGATTCGAGAAATATGATGAGTGCTTGATAGGTTTGTGCTCGCACTTCTGCTTTTGACCCATCCCCTCCATCAATATTTTTTTGTAACCAAACAGTTTCGGAGACGTGTGTGTTCGCAGCATTGCACAAGGTCCACATTTGATGGAGAAAGTCAACCGAAAGACCAACCTGTACGCCTTCTGACTCTATACGGTCGTCGAGGATCGCCAGTAAATCCGAAATGGCTTGATCTGGTCGATAGGGCTGAGACGTAAATCCAAATGTTGCGTAGGACGTTTCTTCTTGTTTGGCTTGTTCGACGAGATCATGCATATATTCCTTGAGGAGGCCGATGATTCGTCCAGGCAAACGCATGAGGCAGAGTAGCTGTAAAGATACGGTCTTGTGAAGGGTTCTTGTTTCACGAGTCCTACGGGCGGGGGAGGAGAGTTCGTTTGGAACGTTTTTGCTAGCGAATGATAAACATGAGGCAAGGTCTTTTCAGTTCTGAAACTGAAAGTCATGGATTGCAGGAAAACGATCCTTATGAATGTATTTTGTTTACAGGAGGGCAGACTGAAGGAGAATTGACGCGATTGCACTGAATAGGGGTGTTGAATAATTAGGATATCAAGCGGAAAATTTGACCAGGAAGATGTTGCATGTCAGAGGCCTCTGGTCTGTTCAAAAGAGTCCGTCCAGCAAGACCGCAGCCAGTTTTGCGCGCGGAGCATATATCCAGTACGTGAGCACGGAAAACTGGCGAGAACGCCGCTAGCGGCTTTTTTCAACAGACCCTGAATAGATTCCTTGAGAGAGCCGAGCTGGTGGAAGAAGTTGGAGTGTGAATAATGTACAAAAAGAAAGAATTGCGATAGAAGAAGAATATTGGCAAGTAATGGTAAATATGGTATAGAAATTTGGTTGTTCGCTCAGGCTCAGTATTTTACACAATTATCCGAAAAGACTCAGGTTGTCTCAATCATCAGAAGGGGATAGGTATGCGACGAAGTAGAGGTATTGTCTGGATAGGAGCTCTGTGCTGTGTTCTGTGTGGAACCAGTGTGTGGGCTGAGGATTCCGTGCAGGACTTAGCGACGCAGTCAATGGAAGAATGTCAAAAAGGACGACGGGCAAAGGATGCTGATAGTCGGGGTGTGTATTTTGATCGTGGGCGGAAGCTCGCTGAAAAAGCGTTGGCGTTAGACGATCAATCGGCTGATGCCCATTTTGCCTTATTTTGTAGCATTGGAGAACGGATGCGGGCGAATGGAGAAGTCTTTTTCTCGGTGTTTGAATATGGAGCGATGATGGATGCTTTGGATCAAACCCTAGCCTTAAATCCGGATCATTTGGATGCGTTGTCTTCCAAGGGGACGATATTAATTGAGGTTCCTGAATTTCTTGGTGGAGATGATGAGAAGGGCGAAATCATGCTGCGCCAAGTGATTAAAGATGAACCTGCATCGATTAATGCTCGTATGGTTGTGGCTCGTCAATGTGCGGAACGAGGTGAGCACCAAGAAGCCTATGAACTGTCCAAGCGGGCTCTGGAATTAGCGAAGGAACAAGAGCGAGACGATCTCCTACCCGAAGCCGAAGAAACATTTTCGGAGATGCAAACGCAACTCATGGCTCGATAACACGACGAACATATTCATTCTTTTTACGTCCTCTCTCTTTGCTGCTCATCGTGTGATAGCACTGTCTCCTACTTCTTGTGAGCCTTCCTGACTATCTAGCACCTGACCTGTCGATTCTCTTTGTCGGGATTAACCCTGGGCTTCGTTCGTCTGAAGTGGGACATCATTTCGCCGGGCCATCCAATCGATTCTGGAAATTACTCTTTGACTCTGGTCTCGTTCCATGTCGCATGACTCCTCAAGATGATGGGGAATTGTTACACTACGGCTATGGACTCACGAATCTCATTGCGAAGCCTACAGCGGGTGTTCAGGACTTAACTCGACAAGATTTCCTACAAGGCTGCGAGGGGTTGCTTGCAAAAATTAAGAAATATCAACCAGGCATTGTTGCTGTGTTGGGAATGAGTGTGGCTCGAGTCCTCTTGGCTTCGGTAGCGGCTCATGCATCAAAAAAAGGTGTGGTGAGTGAGCCTGTTCAGACAGGGCTTCAGCCGATAGTCCTTTCAGGCGCTCGTGTCTTTGTGTTGCCTAATCCGAGTGGACGAAACGCCCATTATTCGTATCAGACGATGAAAGATGTATTTAGCGAATTACAGTCTGTTTCCCTACAATTGTGATCTCACTGCTGTTATAGGTTGAATCGATATGGTTGATGAATAATGTTTTCGTTTTCAACTAAAATATTTGCAGAACTCCCTCGCCCTGTTTGGAGAGGGTTGAGGTGAGGGTGAATGGCGCTGTTGATGAAGAAAGGACTCCAGATGAATAAATTTTCTACATATATGCTGTCCTCGTTCGCCATATTTCTGAGCTGTGTACTCATGCTGTGCGTGGGCCCATCACTCGCGCACGCACATGAAGAAGTCTCGCATATGTATGCCGATGTGATTGAGAAAGCCAAATTCGCAACCGTTGGCATTCTTCAATATGATGCCATGCATAGTGAGGACTCCGGGGTTGGGATGCCCATACGGATACGAGGGTCAGGCATTCATGTAGGGGGAGGCATTATTGTCACGGCACGGCATGCCGTTGAACGTTCAAAGGGTGGGAAAGTTCTTGTTCCAGAAATCATTCATGTCTTGACGGATGATCTGCGAGATCTTTCGGCATCGCGGCAGGGAGCGAATGCCTATATGGATGTGGCGGTCTACAAACTGCAAGGAGATGAATCTGATTGGCCGATCTCCAACGTGGAATTTGCTGAGCATGATGCGATCTATGGTGATGACGTGTTTACTGTGGGGTACCCTATGGGCCGAGGCCCGGCCCTCTCATTTGGAAAAGTTGGAAATCCCAATACCTTTTTGCCGACCGTTCAGAGTCGGTTAGTGCAGGTCGATCTTTCTGCCTGTCGGGGGAATTCAGGTGGTGGCCTTTTCAATGATCAGGGACAATTGGTTGGACAGGTCCATGCGATTATTCAAACAGAATCGTTGGTAGCAGAACGGGAGTGCAGTCGATTCGGATTTGCTCTTCCCGGGATATTAGTGCAACGTGTCGTTGATGCTGTGTTGGCTGGTCAGGCTCCAGGATTTTCCGTGCTGGGTATTCATCTTGAAACAATCAAGGAGGGAACCCGTTGGGTGTTAGGTGTGGCAAAAGCGACGGGACCCTCTCGACATGCGGGCTTTCGAAAAGGAGATATCTTAATCGCTATTGATACACTGAAAATCATCACCGCAGCCCAATTGAAAAACTATCTTATTGAAAAGACGAAGCCTGGACAGACCGTGGTCATACGAGTGCAGCGAGGCAGTACCCAACGCACCATATCCGTAACATTGGGGCAGTTGTGATCGTTGATATGTATTCACTTTTCTTTATGTTCGAGACTTAGCTGAGTGGCCCATATTCAGGTGAGGACAATCATGGTATGAAATAGTAGGCGAATTTTCTTAATGTGCCGATAACCAATCCAGTACATCGCAGCATGCGAGATAAGGTTCAGGAGGCTATCACCTTCAAGAAGTCTCTAGGTCTGATGCCATTTTTAGTGTCTTTCTCCTCTGCATACACTTTCTGTGAGTAAGTCTCTTTCTGTACAACAGTATGATGTGATTGTTGTGGGGATGGGTCCAGCTGGTGCATCTGCTGCGTATGCGCTGAGCCTACATGGGTTATCCGTTCTGGCTTTTGATAAACAGACTCATCCCCGGTACAAAGTCTGTGGAGGTGGACTCTCGGCTCGAATTGCCAAGATTTTACCTTCAGATTTCTTCAGTATTGTCGAAAAAACTGTTCGTCGAGTGCAATTTACGTATGGGCCTCAACACTCGTTTATCATTGAATCACCGGAGCCCATTGCCTATATGGTGATGCGGCAACATTTTGATCACTGGTTAGTCGACAAAGCTCGACAAGCTGGGACAGTGATTCATGAAAATGAGTCCGTTGTTGAAATACGTGATGTTGAAGATGGAGTCGAGGTTTTCACGAAGTTGAAATGTTATCGTAGTCACATTGTTATTGGGGCAGATGGAGTCATGAGTGTTGTGGCACAACAGAGTTTCCCCGGTCGTTCGTTACGGAAGATTCCAGCGTTAGAAAGTGAAGTGCTAGGAGATTGGGTGCATCCATTTCAAGAAAATCCGACAGCGCTCATTAGTTTACAAGCTGCCCAGAAAGGGTATGGCTGGATTTTTCCGAAGCGCCAGGGTCTTTCCTTGGGTGTCGGTGAATTTGTGAAGGGAGCAAAGCGACCGAAGCAGAGTTTTCGTGACTTCATGAGCCATGAACCTATGTTGGCTGGCATGAAGATTCCTGTGCCATTGGGGTATCAGATACCGATTGCGGCTGCACAGGATTATCGAAAGGCATGGGCGGGGAGCTTAGTACGTGGCAAGTCCATGCTCGTGGGAGATGCGGGTCATCTCGTTGACCCTCTATTGGGGGAAGGCATTTATTATGCGGTTCGTTCGGGACAATTGGCAGCGAAGAGCATAGCTGCGATGTTGAGCAATCCTGCCTCCTGCCGGTTGAGCGATTATGAAATGATGGTCGACAATGAATTTGGTTCAGAATTTCGAGTGGCCGGTCGGCTAGGGACGATTATTTATGGACTCCCGCGATCAGTTCATCGTTGGGCTGGCCAACGATTTCCCGGGTCCTATCAACGTGTGCTGCGTCGATATTGTGAAGTGTTGCAAGGCACGGAAACGTATCAAAGCCTTTGGGCAAAAATTCTTCAACGACTGCATTGGCCGTTTGTACAAAAAATGTAAATTAGGTGTTTAGGCTGAAGATTGAAAGTTGAAGGCTGCAGGTTGAAGATTGAGGACTGAAGGCTATCACGTATCATTTTCAACGTGTTGGAGAATGCCGCATGATTTGGATTCTACAAGTCTTCGGCTTCCAGCCGATCTACCTGAGTCGTCACCAATAATTCGGTGAAGACAAAGAGGGAGAAACAATAAGATGGGAATATTGAGCGTCATGAAGATGCGCTAGGCCTCTTGAGCGGCGTAGGCGTTCAAACCATCAATGAGCGCGTGGATGCCATAACCCCATGTTCCGTGAACCGCATGATATTCTTGGCCGGAGGCGATGATCATGACCGTGAGGCTCCATCCTTCAATGTGATGATGATGAAAAAAAGTGGGTTGAATTTCTAAAGTAATTTCCAGGTCAAGGCTTTGGTCAAGCATGATGCTGGCGTCTTGAAGTATGGTATCCATTTGTAGCTGAAGAGAGATGACAAGATCCGATATAAAAAATTTGGTGTTATGCGAAATCTCTGCAAAGCAGAGGGTCACGAAAGACACTAAGATGATTGGTCGAATAGGATCGGGCCCTTTGACATACCTTTGAGCTGCAGCCAGAGTCATAAAGGGTGACTGGGGTTTATTAATTTGTTGCAAGAGTTCCTGTGTTTCAGGCCAGCCCACACAGGGCGGCAACACGGGAATCATCTGTGGGTTGGTTTTCACGTCAATGAATCGATTTTCTAGCGAACCATCGGTGAAGGCAGGACCATATGGCACATGGAAATGTTTGGATCTTTCAGAAAGTACGATGCTCATGTTTGTGACGACGTGAGGAACACTGGTGCTGTATTGTACTGGAAGAGGAGTCAGAAAAGGGAAGGGTTCCATTCACATTCTTTCCCCCTCTTTTGAGGGGGTGTTCAATGAATTGGGGTTATGATGTCTGCATTGATTTATTCACAAAAAATTCAAAAATCATACGGGGCCAAGCAATTGTTCCACGGTGTCACATTTGGTATTGCAGAACATGATCGAGTCGGGATTATCGGTCCGAATGGGTCCGGGAAATCTACGTTTTTGAAAATATTGGCGGGTTTAGAGACTCTAGATGGTGGGACGGTTACTCGGCGTCAACAGCTCCGAGTTTCATATGTTCCTCAAGACACACAATTTTTGATGGACATCACGGTTGAGGAGATGCTGCTTAAATCTGCGCACCAGTCAGGATTGTCCCAGGGAGAAGATCAAATTCGTGTCTATGAGGTGTTAGGAAAAGTCGGCTTTCCTGATGGGTCTCAGCCGGTTGCCGTTCTTTCCGGTGGATGGAAAAAACGCCTGGCGATTGCCTGTGCGCTTGTGCAAGATCCTGAAGTCATGTTACTCGATGAACCCACCAATCATATGGATGTGGAAGGACTACGCTGGTTAGCCCAATTTATGATTCAGGCCCCATGGGCGTGGGTGCTTGTGAGCCATGATCGATGGTTTTTAGAACACACGACGAACAAGATGGCCGAATTACATAGTCGGTATGTCGATGGCATGTTGGTGTTTCCAGGGACCTACTCCAATTTTCGTGAAAAACGCGATGCGTTTCAACAGACCCAGGAGCAACAAGCTCATGCCTTAGCCAATAAGGTTCGGCGTGAGGAAGCGTGGCTTCGGCAAGGGCCGAAGGCCCGGACGACCAAAGCAAAGTATCGAGTGGAGAAGGCATATTCGTTGAAGGAGGAATTAGCTGAGACGTCCACACGATTACGACAGCAAGACGTGTCCATTGACTTTGTGGGATCCGGTCGAAAAACGAAACAATTGATTGAGGTCACTGGTCTTTGTAAGGCTTTTAGTCCTCGTACGATTATTCACGATCTCGAGATGATCGTGTCTCCCGGGAACGCGATCGGGATTATTGGCCGTAATGGATCAGGTAAATCCACGCTTCTGAAACTCTTGGCCAAAGAATTGGACCCTGATCAAGGAATGGTGAAGTACGCGGATAATTTGCAGTTGGTGTATTTCGACCAAAATCGGGCACAACTGGACCCGAAGATGACGTTGCGTCGTACATTGGCCGACTCAGGGGATTCGGTGCTCTATCGAGGCCAAACCATCCATTTGGCCGGATGGGCCAAGCGCTTTCGTTTCCTGCCTGAACAATTAGATCTTCCTGTTGAATTATTATCCGGAGGGGAACAAGCACGAGCCGTTATGGCACGGTTGATGTTGCAGCCTGCAGATGTGCTCATTGTTGATGAACCGACAAACGATCTTGATATTCCAACGAGAGAAACTTTAGAGGAAAGCTTTAAAGAGTTTCCTGGTGCATTAATCTTAGTCACACATGATCGTTATATGTTGGAAGAGGTGTGTACCGAGTTTATAGGATTGGACGACGAGGGCGCTCATGGACATTTTGCCACCTATACACAATGGGAATCCTGGTTTCGTCGTCAAGAACAAGGCAATAGGCAGAATTCTCAATCCTCGCGAACACGGAAGGGAACAGGACAAGAGGCCAAATCAAAAAAAATCTCGTATAAAGAACAGCAAGAATATGAGGGCATGGAGACATGCATTCTTGATGCTGAGCACGCACGGGATGCGTGTCGTGCGGCCGTTGAAGATTCAACCGTGGTTTCAGACCATCTTCGCCTTCAAGAAGTTTCTGAAGTTCTGCAAGAATCTGAACAGAAAGTGGAGCGTCTTTATGCACGGTGGGCCGAGTTGGAGGCAAAGTACCTAGCCAATTCCAGTAGATGATAGCTTAGGGCTCGCACAATCCTCAATGTAGGCCTTGCTATGTTTGCGGTTGTGCTCCCGCAGATCCACCCAGTATGACACAAAGCCGAGCGCGAATTCTGGGAGATTGTTGTCACGCGAATCCTTAATGTGTGTGACGTCGTGAGAATGTGGGTGGTGAGGATGTTCAGCTATGGTATGGTGAAGATACGACGTGAGTTTTTGAAGACAACACTCGATGGTGCTGGGTCCGAAGTCGTTACATGTGTAGATGGCTCAGGAGTCAAGCTGTCACACAAGCGGAAAAGGGGGAATTCATGAAGGCAATCATTTCCTTGAAAATCTTCTTTTTGGTGTTGCTGGTGGTCGGAGCTGTTCCTGTTTGGGCGAATTTTTTAGCTGGTGAGGATGCCTACTTACGAGAAGATTATGACAGGGCTCTGGAAGAATGGCGCCCTTTGGCAAAACGTGGTCACGATGAAGCTCAAAATATGATGGGCTATATGTATCGGTATGGACAAGGGGTGCCGCAGGATTTTGAAATCGCGCGCCATTGGTATCGTTTAGCGGCAGATCAGGGCCATGCTCGAGCTCAAAATAATCTTGGCGCGATGTATCGTCAGGGTTTGGGGGTGCCCCAAGATTATGCAGAAGCGTTACGATGGTTTCGTCGTGCGGCAGAGCAAGGGAATGGCGGAGCACAAAACCATCTTGGACTCATGTATTTTGAGGGTGAAGGAATTGCCAAAAATGAGATTGAAGCTTATAAATGGGCCTATCTCTCAGCACAGCAAGGTGTGGAGCCGGCTCTATTAGCCGTGCAGTTTTTAGAGCAAACATTACGGCCAGATCAGATTCAAGAAGCCAAACGGTTGGCGAACGAATGGATTCCAAAAGGCGAAGAAGTGACACTCTAATTGTGAGCAATCAACCCAAAAGGTCGTTGTGGAACACGGTTTTTGTGGATCATACAGAATTCATGGTTCGAGAAAGGGCAGCGTGCGCTTTTAAAACTTCCTCTCCAAAGGTGTGAAAAGTAAAAAGGGAAAAGTGCGAAGCAGGAAGAAGTGAGAAATAGTAAGCAATGGAGTAGATAAAGAGTTTCGATATTTCCCCTTCTTGCCTCTTAGGGACTTGGCAAATACCAATACACCATCTCACTTCCATCTTAAGGCCATCTTTGATCGATTTTCATTCACACAATCCTCAAAATAGTCCAACTATTCCTGCGGTTTTGCTCAATCGAATCGACCAAATCTGATCTCAATCTGAAAGCGATCTAGGTATATTGGTATTTGCCAAGTCCCTTACTTCCCCCTTCTTTCCCCTGCTTCAAAGATAGATTCCCGCTAATAAATGTCGAGAATGACGCATGGGATCGTCTTATCGTCTCTGTCTTACGCCTTACGCTTCACATCTTACGGAAGAAGTTTCTTTTCACTCCTTTTTCCCACTCCTTACTTCTCCCTTCTTTTCTCTGCTTCAAAGATGGATTCCTGATAACAAATGTCAAGAATGATGCATAGGATCGTCTTATCGTCTCTGTCTTACGCCTCACGAAAAAATCTTCTTTTCACTTCTCCCTTCGCATTTTTTACTGGTTCAATGGTGAATTATGGCTTCATTGCTTTCTTCTTGATACCGATAGAATAAAAGAGATTATATGAGAAGAACCGTCTCTATTCCGCAATGCTTTCTCATGAGTCTTCATGAAGCCGATTCATGCACAACGTCGTTTCCGACAATTCAGGAGCCTCGCGCATGCAGGTGGAAGATATTTTATGGGGAATGGTGTTAATCGGCATGACTGTGGCCTATGGGATGACGTTGATTGGGGTGGGTGCAGCGAAACGGCACGATGTCACTGCTCATAGAAAATGGATGACCATTTCCTGCACGTTGGTAGGGATTTGGCTCATGGCGTATGTTACGAAACAGCTAATCTTTGGGCGCGATCATTTTGGCGGTTCTGCGGAAGACTATTGGTCCCTGTATGTGCCGCTGTTGGTTGTGCATACGGGATTAGCCATTGCGACGATTAGTCTGGGCGGGACCAATATGATGATCGGTTTGCGTCGTTTGCGTCATGGTATTGGGGCTGGAGCTATGGTGGCTGGCGTCTCACGACATCGTCAGCTTGGACACATCATGCAGTGGACGTTTGGCGGGACTCTTCTTACCGCCTATTTCGTGTACGCGATGTTGTTTTATTGGTTTCCCACGGGATGAAAGGACTGTGAATAGTAAGGCGTAAGTAGTGAAGAGTGAATAGCCAAGAGTGGGGAGAAAACTACGGTTGGGTTTCCTCCTGACTATTTACTTCACGCACCTTACCCCCTCACTGGTTACTCCTTACTTTCGACTTTTATCTTTTACAGGACGTATTTATGAACGCCACGTTAACGGATAAAGAATTTGAGCAGTTTCAATCCCTGATTTACGACCAAGTCGGAATTACTCTTGATGCACCCAAAAAGAGTTTATTGACTTCTCGTTTAGGGAAACGGTTGCGGGAATTAGAGTTATCATCCTACCAAGCGTATTACGATCGGGTGAGTGGAAAGGGTGGAGAGGAAGAACTCACCAAGCTTGTTGATCTGATTTCAACAAACAAAACAGATTTTTTTCGGGAGCCGGTTCATTTTGATTTTCTTCGTGAGCAGGTTCTCCCTCACCTTGCGCAGCCCCGTACCTTGCGTGTTTGGTCCTCGGCGTCATCCTCAGGAGAAGAGCCATATACGATTGCCATGACGTTGAATGATGCCATTCCTGATTGTTCAATGTGGGATATAAGAATATTAGCCTCTGATATTTCTACGCGAGTCTTGGCCAAAGCGGCTTCGGGAATATACGAAGACGAACGAGTGACTCAATTGCCTCGAGATGTGGTTCGTCGCCATTTCCTTCGTGGAAAAGGCGAGCAAGCGGGAAAATTAAAAGTCCGTAAACATCTAGCCGAGATAATCGCCTTTCGTCGTATCAATTTGATGGCTCCATCTTTTCCTATTAAAACCCCTTTGGATGTCATCTTTTGTCGGAATGTCATGATTTATTTTGATCGCCCCACGCAAGCTACACTCATTGGGAAATTCTATCGCTATCTTCGTCCTGGCGGGTTTCTCTTTATCGGGCATTCTGAAAGCTTGCAATGGATTGAACATCAGTTTTCCTATATTCAGCCAACAATTTATCAGAAACCGTTTGAGTGAAAAGTGAGAAGTATGACGTGAGAAGTTAGAAGTGAGATGCAAGACGGGGTAAAAGGGAGATGGTAGAAGTGAGAAGGGAGACGCAAGAAGCAAGAAGGGAGGATATTCAGATATTTAATCTCTTCTCTTCTCCCTCGGATCTCCCTTCTAGCATCTCCCTTCTCACTTTCCACTTTTTGGGGAAGAGAACAGATCGCTAATGGCATCAGCTGCGTTAATGAAATTTGGACATATTCGCCGGATTCAGGATACTCGCTTTCCGTATGAAGTGGCGGTGATCTTGCCGGGTGAATATTTTGTCAGTCAAGAACCGAAGGTCGTATACACTGTCTTGGGTTCTTGCATTTCTGTGTGCTTGCGCGATCCCTTGGTCAATGTCGGAGGCATGAATCATTTTATGTTGGCTGCACCATCCAATACGCAAGGCCATGACAATTGGGCCGAATCCGGACGTTACGGCAGCTTTGCAATGGAAATGCTGATAAACGAAATTTTGAGTCGTGGTGGGCAAAAGAACCGTCTTGAAGCCAAGGTGTTCGGAGGCGGGAAAATCTATGATGGGACCATGGACATTGGCGCCAAAAACGCAGCTTGGGCATTAGATTATCTTGAGCAAGAAGGCCTGCCTCTCATGAAAGCCAATGTGGGTGATGTGTGTCCACGAAAGGTGTACTTTTTTACAGACTCTGGAAAGGTATTGATGCAAAAGCTTGACCGCGTAGTTGCCCAAACCGTTGCAAAAGAAGAGGAACAGTATAAAGCAAAGCTGCAACAAGCTCCGGTGCAGTCGGAAGTCACGTTGTTCTGAGTGAAATGTGAAAAGTTAGGAGTAAATAGTAAGGAGTGAAAAGGAGTGAGGAGTCAGGAATGAGTAGCAAGAGTAAAGAGAAAAGAAGAGTCATGATATTCCTTTTCTTAC
>QIMB01000088.1 GCA_003233615.1 Nitrospirota bacterium | reverse complement strand
CTGATCGTGCCTCAAGAAGTTCGTTGGCCTGTTCAAAGCCTTGGCGAAATATTTCGCGGAGCCGGGTCACCGATTGCTGAGGTGTGAGAGGTTGTCCAACTTCGCCCACCCACTCAATGCCTTCTAAGGCATCTGTAAAATTCCCAAGGTTTCCTCGATAAAAGGCCTTGGTGTCTTGAAGATGTCGTGCAACTTTTTGAAAGAGCTGTGAGAACGTCGAAAGGGAATTGAGAACTTGTTGTTGCTCCTGAACCTGATCATTGAGGAAATCCTCGTTGAGATGAAGATCTTGCATAAATTCTGAGAGCCACAGGTGATAGTACAATGGAAGATCTAATTGAAATTTTAATTTGAGTAGTTCATAGCTACCAAAAAGCGAGTAGAGGTTGCGATACAGATGCATGCTGGCTTCATATCGAAAGTGCATATATGCATTAGAAAGATTGACGAGATTGTGTACGTGTTGGACCGAGGCGCCTTCTTCTTCCTGGCGAATGAAGTTGGTCAAGAAATCATTTTCTAGTGCAATAAAGTCTGATCCCGGGCTGTAAAACGGATCTGTAAATGCGGCGGATTCACCGGTGAGTCCCCATCGGTTCTGACTAAAATACTGACGTGTTCCATAGGTCAGATGGTTGAAGCTGCCGATGTCTAGCAGTTCGGCCTCTTGGAGCAGTGACCATGCGGCATAGTGCTGTTTGAGGAAATCTAAAAACCCGTCGGTCTTTCGAAGGTGTTCCTGCCAACCGAATGTCCGCTCCATGACGATACCCACGCTCATGACATCCTGATCAAGGGGAATAAACCAGATCCAATACCCTGGATAACAAAAATGTGTTGTTGACTCTCGACGGCTTGTGCCATTCACGCGTTGGCGGAATGCTTCGGGCCCGACGTCGTCCAGGTTTACCACATGCCTAAAGCGTCCCCATACCGCAGCCACGGTGTGGTGAGATTCGGGGATACGCAGGTTCTCTTGCTTGGCCAGAATGGAGGATCGGCCACTGGCATCGATAAACCATCGGCACTGACCCTGCCATTGTGTGGAGTTGGTTTCCACGGAAAACTTGTGTGGAGTGGAATCGGAACTGAGCTGAATATCAAAGACCCGGCTTCCTCTATGAATTTCGACGCCGTCTTCTTGATTCATTTGGAGGAGGTCTGTTTCTAATCGTGATCGATCCAGTTGAAAACTTTTGAAAAAGGGCGTTCGTATTCCGCCGATTTCACTCATCTTCACCACAGGAGCTTGTTTGTTTTCTTGATCAAAGAAAAACCGTAGACCGTTTTTCAAAATATGATGTTTAGCCAGATAGTCGCCCAGACCAAGCCGCCTAATCAGGTAATTGCCGGTGACCTCAACTGTGGACTCTCCCACCTTAAATGAAGTGGAGGCACTTTTTTCAAATATCCCGACTTTCAGGTGGGGGACACTTTGTCGGAGTTGCCGGGCCAGGAGGTTGCCCGCTAACCCTCCTCCGAGGATGGCGATATCAAGGTGATGTGTGAGCATAGAGAGTTATGTGACTTGATGACGTTGGAAGGGCGAAAAAATGGCTGACTATCCTCATACAGAAACGTGAGTGTCGGTGCGTTTCCTGCGGCGTGAACGCCGTGTCACGGGAACCAGATCGAGCCGTACTTTTGGGTTGAGACTTTCAAGCATCCTTGCGAGACGATCAAGGGTGAAGCGTTTTAAATCCGCATTTCGTACGCGTGAAAAATCAGCGGATTGAAAGCCCGTTTCTTTTGCCGTCTGTCTGACAGACCATTGCCGGTGATCAAGAATGCCAATAATTTCAGCGGCAACTTTTGCTTTTAATTGACGAACCGCGGCATCAGGATAATTAAAATCCTTATAGACGTTGCCACTGCCTCGTATCACTTCTAGTTTTTCTTCTTGTTTCTTCATTTCAACATCTCCTTTAGTCGTTTCAGGCGTTCTTTCACAAGATCGATATCCGGCTTCGGTGTTTTGATGCCGGTTTTTGATTTCTTCTGAAAGGCATGAATCACCCAAATATCCTCACCGAGCTGTACGGCGTAAATTGTGCGGTACGCATCAGTTTTATAGCTGAGAGCGATTTCAAATACGCCAGCACCAAGACCTTTCATCGGCTTCGCGGTGTCAGCTTTCTGCCCTTCAGCAGCGATGGCTAGAGCATCGTGGATCGTGGATCGTTTCTTGTGCAGCTTTCGGAAACTTTCTGAAGTCTTTGTCTGCCGCCTTGATCCAATAGACGCTCCTCATGAGTTAATGTTGTCAAATATGACAACGCTTGTCAAGGATGCATGTATGTATTCCTCTTGTCGGTGTGCATCTCTTTAAGGGGCGAGTAGCTTTCAATGAACAGATGTGGTGTACCTGTGCACTCCTCCAAGGATGGCGATATCAAGGTGATGTGTGAGCATAGATTGTTACGTGGCCTGATGATGTTGGAAGGGTGAGCAGATGGCGGCGAAGACGAAACAGATAAGCGATCCCAAGAATACCGTTAAGCCAATACCATGAAGGACAGGGGTCTGTGAACAGGCCAGTAATCCAAACACGGTGATCGTGGTAAGACTACAGACGAGTATGGCTGAAATCGTCCGCTGTCGCTCAACTACTGTTGTATGGGGACGTTGAAAAAACAAGGTGTAATCCAAGCCGATGCCAAAGACCAAGAGTAAGGCCGCGAGGTGAAGCAAGGAGAGGCGTTCACCAAGGGCATGCAAAATAGCCACATCAAGGATAATCGCGCCTGCGATAGGAAGCAAGACTGTCGCTGTCTTGGTGATGGATTGTAGCCCGATGCTCAAAATCAGGATCAGGCACCCGATACCGATTGCCAAGTATGTGGTGACTTCTTGTCGATAGGTTGTGACCATGTGATTGGATTCAGTTTTCAAATCCACGTAATGCACGCCTTTGAGGGCTTCAGTGTGGATGGTCTGCTGAAGTGCCTGTCTATTGTTCACGTCACGTAAAAGAATCGTTCCTATCCATTGGTCTTGGAGGGGATACAGCAACGAATGGATTTT
Organism: Nitrospirota bacterium; assembly: GCA_003233615.1. Taxonomy (GTDB): domain Bacteria; phylum Nitrospirota; class Nitrospiria; order Nitrospirales; family UBA8639; genus Nitrospira_E. The sequence continues at coordinate 10,770 of QIMB01000088.1, read as the reverse complement.
TGTACCTAATGGTGTACCCGTCACGGACTCATGATCTAAGGGCGTTAAATGTTTTGTCTTGGCTACGCTCTTGAGAAAGGGTTCAAACAGGTCAGGTTTGAAAGGTAGATCGTGCTGCGCCTCACGGAGATGGTGCTCCAAGCTCGTTCGCTGGGGTAAGGCTTCCTGCCTCAACGCTTGTGTCCGAATACTGGGCAGGTAATCTGCTGCCATTTCATACCCGGTCATATGTCCTTGATCGACCAACCGATCCAGGGTGGCCTTGAGATTTTCACTCTGTTCGAGAACGCCTTGTTCATCCGGAGCCACGACAACCATCATGTCCCGGACTGCGGGTGCGCCTAGTTCCTTACGTAACCAGGCATCACGGTCGCGGAGATGTTGGGGAATAGGGCTGAGATTGGCGATATCCATCTCCCAAAACGGTTTCTCGGACCAACCAAGATAGGTCAAGGATAGCACCATGCTTATTGGGACAATGATGATCAGTTGAGAGCCAATATGTTGAAGCGGGAGCCATGTGGCCCACGGAATGGGCGTTGTCACTTTGGTGGGAACAAGTACCGGGAGAAGCCACCGAGTTGTGGCTGCCGCCGTTAAGAGGCCGGTGATGGCGAAAAGTCCCAGTTGCGACAAGCCTGGAAAACCTGAGAACAACATAGCCCCATACCCGATCGCGGTGGTTAAGGCTCCCAAACGAATCGTCGGCCAGATTTGTTTGATGATCGCTCGTGGCGAACGGTTCGATTCCAGATGAGCGCACGCATGGAGCGGGTAATCGATGGCTACTCCAATTAAGCTGGCGCCGAACGCTAAGGTCATTCCATGAACGAAATCAAACCCTATGTAGACGGTTATGACAGCGACGAGCAGGCCGGTCACGAGTGGGACCAGACTCAGGCAGAGTATCGTGAATGATCGATAGGTGACCAAAAGCAGAATGATGACGAATCCTCCACCGAGCATGGACAGCCACCGAGCATCCTGTTGAATGACGGCTCGCGATTGAACGGCAAAGACCGATGGACCTGAACGTATGAGTTCAAGAGATTCAAGTGTGGATGAGGGTGACAGTATGGTGCGGATGTCTTCCATGCTGGTCGTCAAAAACGATTGGATCGCTTCTTGTCCATCCAGGTCGAAGCCTGATACGGCAGTTTCTGCCACGAGTAAGGCGGTCTGTTGATCTGAAGAAAACCAGACCCCATGAGTCATCTTGAACGTGTTGCTGGATTTCAACTGCTGGAGGACGCGCTGAAATGCACCAGTCGGATCTTCTGGAATTTGCTTTTTAAAAAATGAGGGAAGGGGATTGGCCAGATCTTGGAGTCGATGCTGTAACGTTTGGCGTAATCCGTGTGTGGTGAATTGATCAGGCGAAACAGGTGGGCTCAGAAGATATCGGTATTGATACAGGAGACCCTGATTGAGGGCGCCCGCGGTCTGTTCTCCGTTATACACATGAAGAAATTGACCTTGGGTCCGCATGGCTTCTGCCAGTGTCTTGCTGGCTTCCGCTAAGAGAGAAGGCTCTGTCCCTTGGAGTCCAAGCAAGAGAATTTTGGAGGCCGGCCCCGACTGTAGTTGGTCGATGAATAATTGTTGTGAGAATGATCCGGATGATGGGAGCAGGGCTGGCAGTTCTGTTTGAATCGGAATCGTGGTGATGGCAAAGATAGAGCCAAGGACGATGCTCACCAGCCATAGCAGCCACGGCATAGCACGAATGTTGGTCACGGCACCTGGGGATCGAGTTGGAGTGTGGAGTGATCGCCGTTGGTTTCGTAGATTGCAATGGTGTGAAGGTGCGTGGAATCCCCGGTCAGGTGGAGACAGTCGACTCCATCTTCCTCATTCCCCTCATTCTGTATTTTGGGAGAAAGGGTAAGTTGCCATGTGTCGGGTGTGCCTGTCATTGACACGTGGAAGACCTGTCGTAAGGCTTCTTCGTCCCCGTTAAAGAGCGATCGCAAACCGTTAATGAGTGCCGCAAGAGCTGGATAATCTTGAAGAGAAAAGGTATAGGAAATATCCCGTGAAGGGTTTTCATAGCGCAGACTGTCTCCCTCGGCAATGAAGGATTCTCGAGCGGGAACTGTCACATGTTTTTCCAGCCGGGCTGGCGGGTGAAAGATCAGTGTCCCTTCTTTGTATGACGGTGTGATGAGCATGCCCGAATAGTAGGTTTCATGAAAATCCCGCTCATGGATAGTGGACTGCCCAAGATTGTGAATGATACGGCTCACGCCCACGGCTTCTTCTTCACGTGGAAGGGGTGTGGCGATGTCCAGGCCAGGCGCACATGCATGCGAAGGTGAGAGTGCTCCATGCAGGAACAGGCCGCACCACACCAGGTTCCAGAGGATAGCCCTACTGGGAATGTTGAAAAAATCCGCCAGCGGTGTTCTCGCCCTTTTGCCGTGCTCACGTACTGAGCGTACGCTCCGTGCGGCAAAAAGGCTGCGGCCTTGCTGGACGAACCCTTCGGAAAGACTCAGGGCATGCTTTTTTGACCATTCCCTTGGCTGCTGACGTCGATCGCACCTCGGGCATATACGGGCTATGCACGTGATAATATTCAACAGCCCCCTACTGATCTGTTTTCCAAAATTCATAAAAATTAAACCAATTGTTTGGAGCCATGCGGCAGTATGTTTCTAAGCGGCGGGCATAGCGTTCTGTCGATTCTTGAAGCCCCTGCGCACGGTTTTCTCTTGGAATGATCACGGTTTCCGCAAAGAGTTCAAAATGAATGTCGTACCGTCCATCTCCGCGATACAGACAAAAAAATAACACGACCGGCACTTTGAGGATACTGGCCAGTAATATAGGCCCAGAAGGAAATTGAGCCATGTGGCCAAAGAACTTGCAGTGCACGACTTTTTCATGCTTAAGCGAACGATCGCCAAGCATCCCGACGATTCCGCCTGCATCCAGACATTCTTTCGCACGCAGCATCGTGTCCGGTTCGCCGACTGGAATAATGCAATCCAACATCGAGGGGTCGAGTTTCCCTAGAACATCATTGAGAATTGGCGCGTTCTCTTGATGCATGAGCAGCTTGATGGGGACATTTCTTGTGGCCAATCCTGTGGCTCGAAGAATATCAAAACTTCCCAGATGTGAACCGAGCAGAATGCATCCTTGTTGATGGTCGACACGATCAAGAAGGATATCTATGCCATGAATATGTAAGTCGAATTCATCTCGCCTACCAGCCAAAATAAAGGTACGGTCGAGCAACGTTGACGCGAAGGTGTGATAGTGGGAAAAGAGATCCTTGAGCGTCACTCTCCGTTGCAACACATGGCGTAAAAACGTCTTGATGCCTCTGCTGGCTTTCCAGGAAAACAACACGTAATACGTACAGATGGGGTACAGCAACGTACGGGCTGTCTTCCGTCCAATGCGAAGTGCGATCCACAGCATGAACTGGTAGGCCCAGCGATATCCGTGTTCCCGTTGTGCCAGCCAATGCTCCCTCATGATCGCGGGGGTGAATCATCGCTGGTTGCTTCAAAGATGAATTGGCCTGACGCAATCCGTCTTGAACCGACCTGACAGGAAAAGGTGACGAGATGATCGGGAAGAACGTCGAACGTGAGCTGGAGTGGTTCATTTGGACGAAGAGGAGAATGAAATTTGACCGAAGGCACTTTGGATAACATGACTGACTTGCCGAGTGATTCCCCAATACGTTCAAGAACCTCTGCCAGAATGACCACGCCTGGCACGATTGGATTTCCTGGAAAATGTCCGGCAAGTGAAGGGTGCGAGGCATCAATGATGAATTGTGTGTTCACGCTCATGGACTGATTGACTCGTTGGGTGTTGTAGGAAGATTCGATTGCGCTCTCATCAGCGTTTCAGCGTCTTCTTTCACCAATTTTCCGGTGTGATTGCGAGGGAGTGCCTCAACCAGGTACAGCGGGCGCGGAAGGAACACGGGTGAAATTTTCTGACGGAGTGTGGCAAGAAGGGATTCAACGGTTCTCCCTGGCGCCACCACAAATGCCACCAAGCGTGTCACTGATCCTTCTCGCTCTTCGGGCATATAAAACACGCCGTCTACGACGCCGTCAATGGACAAGAGTTTCACATTTAAGTCATCTAAGGACGCACGATGTCCGCCAATATTGATCAAGTGACCGGGGCGTCCTTCTAAGGTGAATTGCTGCGAGTTTGCCGACTGAATGGTATCTGGAATAGGCACGGGATCAGAAAAATATGGAGTGCTGACCGCATATCCGTCTGCATGGGAGACCAAAGCCAATTCGCGTAACACTGTCCACCGATCTTCTTGGACCGGTCGACGAGTGGCGATTGTTCCTGCCTCTGCGAATCCATAGATCTCGACCATGGTCGTATGAAACACTGTTTCCACTTGTTGGGCTAACTGTTTGGGAAGCGGGGCGGTGGCGGAAAGTGTATACGCGACATCGGGAAACCGGGATTGCGCCATGACGCAGGCTCGGAGATGAATGGGGGTGGAGACTAAGATTCGCCGGGCTTGTTGTTCATGTAAGACCGATGCAATGTCCTCTGGAAAGAATGGACGTCCTGAATGAATACCCCAACCATGTTGAAGGGGCAACATGATGGACGTTTCCAATCCATACATATGTTGATGAGGAACGGTTGCAACAATGGTCACGGAGTCGTTTTTTGAGAGCTCCAGCCGTTCTCCAGTTTTCTTGGCAATCTGGACCATGGAGCCCCATGTTTTCGGGTTTGGGCGCGGGGTGCCGGTAGTTCCGGACGTAAAAGCAATTACCGCGACATGTGAATCTGAAAAATGAGGATTCTCCATTGGTGTATGGTCGGGCTTTGTGTCTAAATTGAGCGTGATCCCTTCAAGGCTTTCGACGTGCTCTTGGCTATCAGTCATATAGTAGCAAGCAGGATACTGACTGAGAAGTTCCTGAAGAATGCCTGGTGAGAGGTTAGGCGGCAACAAGGTTGTGTGGTTGCGGCAAAGAGCAGCAGCCAAGCCAACGAGAAACGTATAGCGGTCTTGGCACAGATTAATCACGTATGGTTTGGACGGCAAAAGAGCACAAACTGATGAGATATGTGATAACACATGATTAGAGAACATGGGTGTTCCCTGATACCAGGCCACGGGGCTATGAGGTGGATAGGGACCCAGAAACGGGGAGTGTGTCATTACGTTGGTATTGATGAAGAGTCCATGTGAGAATGAAGTCTGTGATTGCGTGGTGGCTCTCTGAACATCTAATTCACCGCAAGACAGCAGGCATGGAACAGGTCTCAATTGGGATTGAGGAAAGTGTCAGCAGACCAGGATTATTTAGTCCGGTTTTTCTGAATAGCCTCACAGAGGGATCGAAGAGACGAGAATATGGTGGCGTTGTCTGGATCATCGGATCGTAACTTGTACCCGTAATGTTGATGAATGACTAGAGCAATCTCCAGAGCATCAATGGAGTCCAACCCCAACCCTTCTCCAAACAGCGGGTCTAATGGTGAAATATCCACAGGTTCCGCCTTCAAGTTCAATGTGGTCACAAGGAGTTGGGCAATTTCGGTTTCAAAGGGCGCCTGGTTCGACAACGAGCGTTCCTCCATAGATACAAGGATTAAGTTCTGAGATAGGTATTGATACCAATTGTCCTGTTTGAGTTCAGAGATGTCAATATGATGTCATCATGAAGGACGGTAGCGTTCGTGTTTCTTTGGAAATATCAGGTCTGTAAAAATTGATCATAATTGTCTAAAATATTGACTCGCCTCGTATCGGACACCTGCTAGAGACGGCTTGACACATTTAGGGGAGCCCCGTAGGGTAACGGCTAGTCGTCATGGCTAACATGCTGGGTTGTTCGTGGTCACTCCCTCTATCCTGGCGTGTCTTTTTCAAATAACCGGTCGGCCTCAATGGCACAGACACACGTCACTTCTCGGACCATTCGTTGAAATCACAACAATCATTTTACCTGATTTTGGTGAAGCCCTCGCATTACGATGATGAGGGGTATGTCATCCAATGGGGGCGGCCTGCGCTTCCCTCGAATAGCCTGGCGGCCTTGAACGCCTTAGCCATGGACTGTGCGAAGCGACAGATGCTAGGAGAGGACGTCAACATTATTATAGAACTGTATGACGAAACCCATGCAGTCATCCCCACGCAGCGAATTATAAAGCGCATTCGCCGTGGATGTGGGGGCATGATCGGCCTTGTCGGTGTGCAGACGAATCAGTTTCCTCGTTCTTTGGATATAGGCAAACCGTTTCTTCAGGCCGGGATTCCTGTGGCCATTGGAGGCTTTCATGTGAGCGGATGTTATGCCATGTTGAAAGAGCTGCCACAGGATATTCAACAGGCGTTGGCCGATGGGTTTACCCTTGTTGCGGGAGAAGCCGAAGGGCAGCTAGAGACTATTCTCACAGATGCCTATAAAAAACGCTTGAAGCCATCGTATAACTTTTTGGCCAATGCGCCAACATTAGAAGGCATCCCTTCCCCCTTTCTCCCTGCCAGTTTGGTAAAAAAAACGTTTCGGCGGCTCTCGAGTTTTGATGCCGGGCGAGGGTGTCCATTCCAATGTAGTTTTTGCACCATCATTAATGTGCAAGGTCGCACATCCCGGTCGCGGTCGGCTGATGATATTGAGGCCTTGATTCGCGCAAATCTCAAGCAAGGTATTTGGCGTTTTTTTATTACGGATGACGATTTTGCCCGCAATAGGGGCTGGGAACCCATTTTGGACAGGATCATCCATCTCCGGGAACAAGAAGGGTTTCGGTTATCCTTTACGATTCAAGTGGATACGTTGTGTCATAAAATTCCTCGTTTCATCGAAAAGGCTGTGCGGGCGGGATGCCATAATATTTTTCTTGGCATAGAAAGTCTGAACCCGGAATCGTTAGTTGGTGCCAAAAAACGGCAGAACAAAATCGGGGAATATCGCACAATGTTGCAAGCCTGGAAAAATCTTGGTTGTACCACTGTGGCTGGCTATATTCTTGGGTTTCCGGCCGATACACCGGAGAGCATTGCCCATGATATTGAAATCCTCAAAAAAGAACTTCCCGTTGATATTGTGGAATTTTTTATTCTGACACCCCTGCCGGGATCTGAAGATCATCAACAGCTCTATGAGCATGGAGTGTGGATGGAGCCGGACATGAATGCCTACGACTTAGAGCATGTCACCATGGCGCATCCGCAGATGACCAAGAAGGAATTAGCACAAGTCTATCGCATGGCCTGGCGGAACTATTATTCCTGGGATCATATGGAGACTCTGATGCGTCGAGCCGTCGTGACAGGGCAGCCAGTCGTGAAGATCATGTTTCTCTTATTATGTTTTTATGGGTGTATCATGTTCGAGAATATCCATCCTTTGGAGGGTGGAATGGTGCGGTGGCGCGGCCGGCGGTCCCGGCGTCCAGGCATGCCCGTAGAACCAGCGTGGTCATTTTGGCCTACTCAGATTTGGGGTGGATTCAAGACGGGGTGGCAATGGTGTGTGCTGGGGTGGAAACTGAATCAGCTACGCCGAAAGGTTGAAAACGATCCGTCCAAGCTCCAATATTCAGATGTGTCCCTCATGTTCTTGCCAGCGGAGACTGAAGACCGCCTAGACTTACATCAGACCTACGGCTCGCTTCTTGGCATAAAAAGTCTTGTTAAATAATACGCCCTCCGATTGTGTGTTCTCCTTGCAGACGGCTGGGAATAAGGGGAAATCCTGATACAGTGTTTCAAAAGAGCAGATAGAACCAGAAGTTGGAGGAAAGATGAAACGATTCACTGTGAGTTGGCTCTGTAGCCTTGTGATTGGGTTGTTGCTTTTTGGTGGATTCTTAAAAAGCGTAGAGGCAAGAGGCGTAGATTCAGACAAATCAGATTCGGTTTTCATTTCCGGTGGCGGGGGGATCTTTTATCCTTTTGCCGGGAAATCCGGCTTCAATGCTGTAGTACAAGCCGCAGGAAAAATTTCTCCCCAGGAACGACTGGGCGTTGAACTGGAATACCGTAAGTATGAAACCGAACTCTTTAATGCCAAAAATATTGATACCAAATCTTATATTGTACGAGGGATTGGGCAATACTATTTTCGTCCGCATGGTATTTCTCCCTATGTTGGTCTCGGTATCAATTTCGCTATCAATACTTTTGACGAAGACGAAATTGAAAAAAAGAGATCTTCGGTCAACGTAAAGCGGGGCTGGGGGTTTGGATATGGAATCATGGGTTTGTTAGGAGTCGAGCTCCCTCTTGGCCAGTTCGCCTTTTTTGCGGAAGGCCGAGTGAGTGGTGACTTTCAATTTACACAATATGAGAAACGCTCCGGGAAAAAAAAATTCAGCATTCAAAGTTTGAGCGGCTTCACTGGAATGGGTGGCATTCGAATGCGATTTTGATAAGGCTAAGGGTCTGTCAATACATACCTTTGGCACTCGCGTCCAATCTCGGACCATCTTTGAACAGTTCTCAATTGAATAAACTTCACCATAGCTATGCTGTGCCTCGGTTTGTTCTCAATCATTTCCGTCCAAATCCGACCAAACTTTTTACGCTATTTCGTCAAAGTCATGTATGTATGGAAAGACCCAAATTTTGTCCCAGGCTTTCAGGTTTTTTGACTTTTCTGGATGTAGGAAAATGGCCGGTTGATTTCATTGATGTAATTTGAGAACCTCTCAAATTGACATAGCAGACTAGAGATTGCTTGAATAGTAGTGCTTCTAACATTTGAGGCGAGCTTGGAGGTGAAGCGTATGCTTATATGTAAGGCGCGAGTGGTATGAGCGGGAGTGTGTGCGTGAAGAAGAAAGTTGTCCTGATTCACCCTATGGGTGAGTGCTGGGTGGCGGGAGAGAAGGATGTGTCGCGTATCGCCAATATCATGCCGCCTCTCGGGCTTTGTAGTCTTGCCGCCTGGGTTGAACAACATGGTCACCAAGCGTTTATCCACGACTGTTATGCCCACCCCGGTGACTATGAAAAGATTTATGATTTGGTGCGGACGGAGCAACCGGATTTTGTCGGTTTTACCGCCACCACTTCAGCTTTTCTCGATGGCATACGTATCATGGAAAAAGTAAAAGCGATTGCACCCAACACCACCATCATGTGTGGCGGTGCTCATATCTCTGCCCTGCGCGAATCGCTGATGAGAGATTACCCGGTGATCGACTATGGTGTTGTCGGGGAGGGGGAGAATACGCTGCTCTTTTTGTTGGATCAAGATCTGCAGGGATCGGAGGCGCCACGATCTTTTGATCAGCATGGTCTGTTATATCGCCGTGAAGGGGAAGTGGTGTTTACCGGGTTTGTCCCCCGCGATGAAGTCCTCGATTTGGATACCTTGCCGTACCCCGCCTACGAGAAGCTGGCCGGTTTCCCCGACGCCTATAACCTACCGATCTTTAATTATCCGAAAGGGCCGGGCACCACGATTGTTTCTAGTCGTGGCTGTCCGTATACCTGCTCCTATTGTGATCGGACCGTCTTTAAGTCGTCTTTTCGTTATAACTCACCCGCCTATATGTTGAAAATGATGTTGCACCTAAAAGAGCGCTACGGTATTCGCCATATCAATTTCTATGACGATCTCTTCACGCTGCACAAAAAACGGGTGGTGGGGTTCTGCAATTTGATGATTGAGCGCAAGACCGGTGTCACGTTTAATTGCGCAGTTCGCGCCGAACATATTGATCTGGATCTGTTAAAGTTAATGAAAAAGGCCGGTTGCTGGATGATAAGCTTGGGTATCGAGACCGGTGATCCTGAGTTGTTAAAACTGCACCGTTCAAACTCCAATTTGGATATGATTCGTGACAAGGTGAAACTGATCAAACAAGCAGGGATTCGTACCAAGGGGCTGTTTATTATGGGGCTTCCGGGAGAGACGGAAGAGAGCATCGACCGCACCTTTGACTATGCACTAGAGTTGCCGCTAGACGATCTCAATCTGGCGAAGTTCACACCGTTTCCCGGTGCACCGTCTTACGAAGGGGTGCGGGAGCACGGCAGTTTTAACGAAGACTGGGAGTTGATGAACTGTGTCAACTTTGTGTTCATTCCCAATGCGTTGACCAAAGAGCGTATGGAAGTGCGGTACAAGGAGTTTTACTATCGTCACTATGAACGTTTCCATATTTTATTCGACTACTTTACGATGTTGTGGCGTTCGCCCAATAGCTGGTATCGTCTTTTGCTCAATTTTAAAGACTTTTGGCAGGTGCGGACGAGTTTTGTGAAGGCCGTACGCGACAGCGCAGAAGCAGACTGTTCGCGTTAAAACTATAATCTCCCTCTCCTTTGAGCTGAGGCTGAAACGTTCTGCTCGCTAAGAGTTTGTGCCAAACTAACTTCCCATTTTCGCATCCCCTCTTTCTCTTATCTTGCCCAGATCTTTATTCGTACACTCCTCAATGTAGATCTTGCTACACCTGTGGTTGTTCCCCCTCAGATCGCCCCAATCTTTGCCTCGGTCGCCATACCTCATGCAAATAGTCTCCTATCGACTCTTGCGGACTCAGGCGTTTCAGGTTTGGAAAGATGTGGTGTGCGCAAAGGGATGGGGTTATCGGGCGACATGTGCACCAGCACAATGCGTGAGTAGTGCGAGAAGAAGACAAGTCACGGCGATGACTGGCGTATAAGGGTCCGTAAAGAAATAAATGGGACATGTATACATCTCATCTTCAGGCCATCTTTGGCCGATCTTCAATCGAGAAACCCTCAAAATAGTACAACTATTTCTCCTGTTTCTCTCATTCAGATCGACCAAATCT